>DFBP01000262.1:2549-3398 GCA_002366685.1 Rhodobacterales bacterium UBA3077
GTTTATATAGTAGCTACCTTCCGGCGTACGCCCGTCCCCTTCAATAGATTTTTGACCTTCCGGTGCCCACCCTAAACCTATCGGGTAGCTGCGGAACGCCTCACCGTCCTTATAAAGATAAAGCCGGCGGCTGCTTTTGAACACAACGACCATATCGGCTTGCGCAGGGCTGGAAAGTGCTGAGGTTGCCACGGCCGAAGCGGCAGCGGTCGCCAGCAGGGTTCTGCGGGTGAGGTTCATGGTTTTGCCTTATACTGCTCGTATGCGCCTGTTGCGGCTGCGTTAAAGCCACGACTACAGGAATTCTTCGCATATGTGAAGCCACATTGAGTGAGTGGAAACCAGCCTGCTGCCAGACCGATGTCGCAGCAGGCCCGAGTTCTTATTTCAGGATCGTCTCCGGCCCCATTATACTGTTGGGCAGCAATGTGGAAATCACGGGAACGTAAGTAACCAGTATGAGGAACACAAACAGGATGGCCAGCCAAGGCAGGGCCGCGCGCACGACGCGGAGCATTGGCATACCCGCCACACCCGAGGTCACAAACAGGTTAAGCCCCACCGGCGGGGTTATCATCCCGATCTCCATATTCACCACCATGATGATGCCGAGATGGATCGGGTCGATCCCGAGCTCAATCGCGATGGGGAAGACCAGCGGCGCAACGATAACGATCAGGCCCGAAGGCTCCATGAATTGCCCGCCAATAAGCAGGATAACGTTAACAATGATCAGGAACAGGATCGCGCCAAAACCTGCCGTGAGCATCGCGTTGGCGATTTGCTGCGGGATTTGCTCTTCGGTCAGCACGTGTTTGAGCAAGAGCGCGTTGGCGATGATGAACATCA
>DFBP01000262.1:3494-8934 GCA_002366685.1 Rhodobacterales bacterium UBA3077
GCGGCCAGTGGCCCCATATCGCGGTAAACGAAAGAGGCAATCAGGAAGGCATAAATTGCCGCAACCGCCGCCGCTTCGGTTGGGGTAAACGCCCCGGGCCGCCAATAGAGGCCGCCCTCGGCAGCCGCATACCAAGGGTGGCCATAGATACCGCCCATGATGATCACCATCAGGAACAGGCCCCAGATAGCATCCCAACCCGCACGGAAAACCTCTGCCCAACCGAGCCACTCGCCTTTAGGCAGGTTCTTAATACGGGCAACCACATAGATGCCAACCATCAGCATAGTACCAGCCAAAACACCGGGTATAACCCCGGCAAGGAACATCCGGCCTACCGAAACATCAGTCGCAGAGGCGTAAACCACCATCACAATGGAGGGCGGGATCAGGATACCAAGGGTGCCAGCCACAGCAATGATACCGGCAGCGAAGTCTTTGGAATAGCCAACTTGGTGCATACCGGCGATAACAATCGAGCCAATCGCGACCACGGTCGCCGGAGAAGAGCCGGAAAGCGCCGCAAACATCATACAGGCAAGCACACCCGCGATGGCAAAGCCACCGCGAAGGTGGCCCACCAGAGCAATGGCAAACCGGATTATGCGTTTTGCCACCCCGCCGGTACTCATAAAGCTGGAAGCGAGGATGAAAAACGGAATCGCCAGCAACGTATAGTGGGCATACATTGCCTGAAACATGGTTTGGCCAACCGAGGCCAAAGAGGCATCAGAGTAGAGCAGCTGGAACACGATCGAGCTGAGGCCAAGCGAAATGGCGATCGGCACACCGAGCAGCAAAAAGCCGATGACCATACCGAAGAGGACGATGATTTCCATGGCTTAAGCCTCCTTGGCGGCTTGGGCAGCCACTTCTTTAACGTCATCTTCAGCTTCGTGGCTCACAATCAGGGTATCGCGCGAGCCCTTTGCCAGAGCCATAAACGCCTGCACTAGGCGGTATAGCAGCAGGGCAGCGCCAACTGGCAGGATAATATAGGGAATAAAACGAGGTATCTTGTTATAGGCTTCGCCTTCGTTGATCATCGGTTCGATAAAGCGGAGCCAGTCGGGCATGGGCACGCGGTCTACCTCGTACCAACTGCGGTAATTGGTGATTTTCATCTCCTCAAAACCGGTCGGGAACCATGCGCCGGTGGTGGCGGGCAGGTTGGCAAAATTAGCGTAATAATCATAGCTGGCTTTGAGCAGCAGCAGGGCATAGGCAATTGAGATCGCGGTGGCCAGCATGGCCAGCTTTCGTCGCGTCGCCATGCGGAAAAGGTTGATAACGGAATCCACGCCGAGGTGGGCGGTGATTTTAACGCAGTAACTCACGCCGAGCAGCACCAGCCAGGCAAACAGGATCGAGGTGGCCTCAAGCCCCCAGATCAATCCGCCATTGATGCCGAATATATTGTTCATAAAGTCACCAAAGCCGGAGCCGGCAGAATAGCGCAGCACCACATTTATAAAGGTTATCAGGGTCATCAAGCCGAGGATGATCGCGATCAGCGTTTCCTCGATGCTATCCATAAAGCTTTTGTCTTTGGTGTGCATGTTGCTTCCCCCCGGTCAGAAAAGCGCCGCCAGCGTGGGCTGGCGGCGCGGTGTTTTTAGTGGCGCGTGTTGATCTCTTGCGCGGCAGCGATGTTCTCGGCGCCAACGTCGCCTTCAAACTGGGCCCAAACCGGACTCATCGCAGCAACCCAAGCTGCACGTTGCTCTGCGCTAAGTTCGCGAACAACCCCGCCAGCCGCAATAATCGCTTGTTTGGCTTCTTCATTCACGGCTGTAGCTTCTGCGTTCCGCAGCGTGGTCACTTCACCCAGAATGGTCAGGAACTGGTCGCGCACTTCGGGATCCAATCCGTCAAGCCATTCGGTGGAAGTCACAACAAGATAGTCGATGATACCGTGGTTGGTTACGGTTGTGCCGTCCTGCACTTCGAAGAACTTCTTGCCGTAGATGTTGGACCAGGTGTTCTCCTGCCCGTCAACCACGCCGGTTTGCAGCGCGCCGTAAACTTCCGAGAAAGCCATTGGCTGCGGGATCGCCCCCAGCGCTTCCATCTGCGCTACCAGCACATCCGAGGTTTGCACGCGGAACTTGAGGCCGGCAGCATCGGTTGGCAGGTTCAGCGGTACATTGGCCGAGAAGTTTTTCATGCCATTGTGCCAGAAATCGAGGCCCATCAAGCCGCGGCGCGCCATGGAAGCTTTCATGGCTTCACCGGTTTCGGAGTTCTGGAACTCGTCAACCGCGTCGATGTTGGCAAACATGAACGGCAGGTCAAAGATCCGGAACTGGCGGGTGAAGGCCTCAAATTTCGACAGGCTGGGTGCCGCGAGTTGCACGTCACCTTGAAGCATGGCTTCGAGCACCTGGTTATCATTATAAAGCGTGGAGTTCGGGTAAACCTCCATACACGCAACGCCGTTCATCTCGGCATTTACACGCTCGGCCAGCAATGTGGCGGCAATACCTTTAGGGTGGCGGTCGGTGTTGGTCACGTGAGCGAATTTGATAACAATTTCGCCCTCGTCGCATTCAGCCATTGCAGCGGTTGCGGATAGTGTGGTGGCGGCCAGTGCGGCGGCCATGGTTAGTTTTAGCATGATGTTCCTCCCAGAACGATTGATGGCCACTTGCGTGGCCCATGCGCTATTGAAGCACAAATTGCCGCCGGGGAAACAAAAAATTGTTTGTGTGGAGAGTGTATCAAATATGAGCAAATACAGCGCATTAGCCCCATGTCGCCACATAGTTGCGTGCGGGATTAGTGACGGCAGAAAGGAGCTTGTGCGGATTCCCGCACAGTTCAGCGAAAGACCGCCGGGTCTATTTTCAGGCGTTTCATCTTGTCATAAAGCGTTTTGCGTGGAATGCGGAGCGCCTCGCAAACATCGGTCATCCGGCTGGCGTATTTATTCAGAGCGTCCTCGATAAGGTGTCTTTCCATCTGTTCCAAAGCGAGAGTCAAGCCTCCGGCGGTAGCCCCGTCATATTCGCTCAGCCCCATTGCCAGCCGCGCCGCGTGGTTTTTCAGCTCACGCATATTGCCGCGCCAATTATGGGCAAGTAGGCTTGGAATCTGAAAATCCGCTGGGAGAGTGCCGCCAGCCTCGTCCATAAAATGACTGTATAAGAGACCGATATCCTCAGGCCGCTCGCGTAGCGGCGGGATGTGTATCCGCGCCACATCAAGCCGGAAGAAAAGGTCACGCCGGAATTGTCCGGCTTCCACCATGTCAGGCAAGTTTTCGTGGCTGGCCGCCAAAACCCGAATGTCGAGCTTTTGCGGTTGGCCTAACCGGTCTTCTACGCTGCGCTCTTCGAGAATGCGTAGCAAGTTGACCTGTTGGTCTAATGGCATGGCCCCGATCTCGTCCAGAAACAGCGTGCCACCATCGGCGCGGGCAAAGGCGCCTTTGCGGGTATTGTCACCAAACAAGACCTCATGGGTTAGACCTTCGGTCAACATTCCGCAATTTATGGCGATAAACGGAGCGTTTGCGCCTGAAAGCTGGTGAATCACCCGTGCCGCCAGTTCTTTGCCAACGCCGGTTTCTCCGGTGATCAACGCGTCCGATCTTGCATTTGAGACCGCTCTCAACTGGCGGCGAAGGTTTTGGGTGGCTTCCGATTGCCCGATCACCAGCCGCTCGGCTGCATCTTGCGCTGCCAATCGAGCCGTGAGGGAACGGTTTTCCAGTACGGTTTTCCGCAATGCGCACGCGCGCGCCACTACCTCGGCCAACCGGCCGGTGCCAACCGGCTTCTCCAGAAAGTTCAGCGCGCCAGCTTCCATCGCGCGAACCGCCATAGGTACATCGCCCTCACCCGTGATCAAGATCACCGGCAGGTCCATGTCTACCTGCTTGCATCGCTCCAGAAGGGCAAATCCGTCTTTGCCGGGCATGCGCACATCAGATAGGACTATACCTTCGAAATTTGGAGAAATGTGGTCGATCGCCTCAATAAACGAGCCGGCAAGAACGACCGGATGGCCGGCAAGTTCAAGGGTTTGCCCCAGCGCTTCGCGGACCTCGCGATCATCATCGACCAGCAATATGTTCAGGCTCATTCCGGCACTCCTTTTGGCAGGGTCACGGTGAAAATGGCGCCGCCGTCTTCGTGGTTCCCTCCTTTTATCGTCCCGTCAAAGCTTTGCACTATCCCGTAGGAAATGGACAGGCCTAGCCCCATTCCATCTTCTTTTCCAACAGTTTTGGTTGTATAAAAGGGCTCGAATATTTTCTCGGGGTCCGTCAGTCCCGGGCCGGTATCGCGCAATACTATCCTTGCCTCCCTGTCGAATTCCTGCACCGATATTTCAATTCGCTTTTCAGGTACCACCACCATAGCATCCACCGCGTTGGAAATAAGATTGAGCACCACCTGCTGCAACCGAACCGCCCCGCCTTGTGCGATGATCTCTGTTTTGGGGGGCTGCCAGTCTACCACAACCCGTTCGCTCCGCAGCCGTGCCCCTGCAATTTCCAATGCATCATCCACAACTTTGCCAAGTGATACATCACCCGTTGCCTCGCCCTCTTTGCGCGAAAAAGCCCTGAGGTTTTTGATGATCCGGGCCATGCGCGCCGTCAGGTCAGCGATCCGCCCAAGGTTGCCCGAGGCTTTCTCCGCCTCTCCCCGCTCCAGAAATACTTGCGCGTTTTCCGAAAAGGACTGGATAGCCGCCAGTGGCTGATTGAGCTCGTGGCTGATCCCTGCCGCCATTTGTCCAAGCGCCGAGAGCTTTCCGGCCTGAACCAGATCATCCTGCGCGCGCCGCAATTGGGATGTTCGTTTCTCGACCCGCGCTTCAAGTTGCAGGTTCGCTTCTTCACGGACCTCAAGCTGCCGTGCCAGCACTGAGCGGCGTAAATAAAGCCCCCAAAGCAAGGCACCAAAAAGCGCCAGAAGTGCAGCCACCAGCATAGCCCTTAGCGAGGCGGCTTCGGAAGCCGGGTTCAGGTTGGTCAGAATGTAGGCATTCATCCCGATAACCGGAAGCGGCTGGGTTTCCAAAAGGGCAACCTCCGGCAATTGCGGATCATCGCGTGTGCGCCAAATTGTATGTCCAAACTGCGTTGTGGCGCTTGGGTCGGCAAAAGCGGGCAGTGGCTGGTATCCATAGCGCGACCGACTGTTCAGCGGGGCCGGGTTGCCGAGTCGGCGCAACAGCAACTCCGAACGATTTGAAATGAAAATGACATCATTTTCATCCGCAAAGAACACCGTTTCGGGATCCCCCCTCCAAAGGAGCTCAAGGTTCTCCAAGTCTGCCTTTACCACCAGCACCCCGTGAATCCTGCCTTCGCCATCCCGAATAGGGCTCGCAAACGTGAACCCGCGTGGTGTGTCACCTCGTTCCTGAAGGTGATAAAACCCGAGCGCTCCGTTCATAGCGCGCACAAAATCAGGGCGGTCTGCCA
>DFBP01000262.1:9041-11713 GCA_002366685.1 Rhodobacterales bacterium UBA3077
CGCCCGACCAAACGGTCAGATGCCAGCGAAAGGTTGGCCTGCGCCGAAATTGATAACTGGGCCATCGCCTCGCGGTAGGACAACTGCCATACGACAGTTACCAGCGCCGCTGCGAAGGCAAGATAAAGAGATGTATAGGGAAGAAGGCGCATCGCGCCGCCGCCTAAACGCTAGCCAGATAATTGGTCAATTCAGTTACATTGCCACGCCGCGCTTCCAGCAAGGCCCTGATTTCCTCACGCTCCGAGGTTAGCAGCGAAATGCCTTCAATGATCAAGTTGATGATCTTTGTGCGACCCGAACGGTCGGAAATCTGCCAATCAAGCGACCAAGGGGATTGTCCGGACACGCGCATCTGTGACGAAACCAGAAACCCTTTAGAACCTGCATTCTGAACACGGGTAATGGTGATGTCTGCGCCGCGATATTCGCGGAACTGCCGGCCGTATTTGTTGGAAAGGTAATGCCCGAACGCATTCGAAAACGCACTTTTTTGCGAGGTGGTAAGCTGGCGATAGGGCGGGCCAAGCACCGAGCGGGCGATGATATCAACATCGGCGTAAGGCGTGAATACCTGCTCAAAACTGCGCAACATTTGCGCCTCGGACTGGTTGAGATTGATGATCGCGAAAAAGTCGTCGATCACACGTTCCACAAAGGCTGTTGCCGCTGGTTCAGTCAGCCCAAATGCCCGCAGTGGCAAAAAGGCAGCAACCCCGCCGGCAATCACGACGCGACGGTTGGGTTTATTCAAAGGCATAAGGATCCTCCAGATCTTCGATCACGGTTTCGCCCGCCACCGCGTGGCGTTTGTTTTGCATATAGGAAAGCCGCTGGGCCGCATAGCTATCCGCCGATTCGTAGAGCAGAATCGAGATCAGGTCGTCATATGTGTTACGCTTGCCAATCAGGTTAACCCCGCGCAAGGCCATCAGGTAATAGGCCTGCTCACGAGTGACAACATGATTGAGCGGGTCAATAGCCAGATCAACGACAATCCCCACAGTATCCCGCACCGAGCTCGGGCCGACAATCGGCAATTCCAGATACGCCCCTTCGCCCACGCCCCAAACCGCGAGCGTTTCGCCAAAGTCGGTAGGTTCGTCAAAAACACCCATCTCGGTGGCAGGGTCAAACAAACCGGCAATACCTATGGTCGAGTTCAGCAGAAAACGGGTGAGCGTGGTGCTGGCGCCGTCTCCGTCTCCTTGCAAAATATGGTTCACAAAGGCGTTGGGTTGGCCCAGATTGCTGGCCGTGTTGTCCACAATCATGCGAACTTCTTCGGGCACAACTGTGCCGTAAACCGTGGCAACCGGGCCAACAACCGCGCTGTCCATCATTTTGTTGAAGTCATGAATGGCACGGTTTGTGCTTTCAAACGGATCATAAATCTCGCCCTCGGCAACGCTTTGCCCGTTTCCGGCACACGCCCCGAGTGATACAACAAGGGTTGCACTAATCAGCCAGTTGTAAATTTTGTGTTTTGCATTCATACCGGAATTCCATAATCGAAGCCCTATAACATTTGGCAACATACTGTTTATATTTTCCATGCTATCAGAATATGAAGCATGGCGGAAAGGCCAAAATTTGTTACAAGCAAGCCATCGCCGAAATTTACGAGGCCAATGAATGGACCAGACACGGCTCATAAAAGTCGGAAACCGGGAAATCTCCGCTGTTCTGCGGCGCTGGAATGCTTCAATTTTTTCGGTCGGGCTCTTTAGCGTTTTTGCGAACCTGCTGATGCTGACCGGCCCGCTGTTTATGCTGCAAATATATGACCGGGTGCTCGGGTCGCGCTCCGAAGAAACGCTGGTTGCCCTGTTTATGCTGGTTGTGATGTTGTACGCCATTATGGGGGTGCTTGATTATGCCCGCGGGCGGATCGCGGCGCAAATTGGCGCCGGGGTGCAATCTATGCTCGATGAACGGGTATTTGAAGTCACGCTCAAACGCGCTGTAGCGGCAGAGGCGCGGGCCCATCCCGATTCGGGGTTGCAAGACCTCGAGTCCATCCAGCGGTTGCTGGCGTCGCCCGCGCTTTTTGCTGTTTTTGACCTCCCCTGGACGCCGATTTTCCTTGGGGCGATATTTATTTTCCACCCGATGTTGGGATGGTTGGCGCTGAGCGGCGGCGCGCTTCTTATTTTTATCACAATCCTCAACCAGTATGTAACCCGCAGGCCGGTGCTTGAAGCGGCGCGGGATGGCGCACGGGCGCACGCGTTGTCGGAGAGTTTTCGCAGCCAGTCCGAAGTGGTGCACGGGCTGGGGATGCAATCTACAGCGCTCTCGCGCTGGGGCAAAGCGCGAGAGGCGGCCCTCGTTACCGCTACGCGCGCCGCCCATCGAACCGGTTTTTTCACCAGCCTGACCAAAACCCTGCGTCTGTTTTTGCAAAGCGCCATTCTCGCGCTCGGGGCATGGCTGGTGTTGCAAAATGAAATGACGGCTGGCGCAATGATTGCCGGCTCTATCCTGATGGGGCGCGCTTTGGCGCCGGTTGAACAAGCCATCGCGCAATGGTCGGTTGTGCAACGGGCGCGGCAAGGCAAAAAGGCGCTTTCGCTTATGCTTGGCGTGATTCCGGTGCCTGCCGAGCGCACCGATTTACCGCGCCCGAAAGCCTACCTTGAGCTCTCGAAAGTTACCGTCGTTCCTCCGGG
>DFBP01000262.1:11830-12988 GCA_002366685.1 Rhodobacterales bacterium UBA3077
AGCGACCTGGGCCGCTACGTTGGCTACTTGCCGCAAGATGTTGCGCTTTTTGATGGCACGATCTCGGAAAATATTGCGCGGCTGTCGCTGGCACCCGATTCTGAAAAGGTGATCGCAGCGGCAAAGCTCGCTGATGCGCACGAGATGATCCTGAAGCTGCCCGATGGCTATGACACCAAGATCAACGGCGGGGCGCGGCTTTCCGGCGGGCAGAAACAACGCATCGGGCTGGCGCGGGCGCTCTATGATGACCCTGTGCTTCTGGTGTTGGATGAGCCCAACTCCAACCTGGATTCCCACGGTGGCATCGCGCTGGATGCGGCAATCAACGCCTTTAAGGCCAAGGGCGGCGCGGTTGTGGTTATGGCCCACCGACCCTCCGGCATAGCCGCGTGTGATCTGGCTTTGGTGCTCGCCGAAGGCGTGGTTGCAAAATTCGGCTCGAGGGACGAAGTGCTCAAGGCTATGACGCAGAATTACGCAACGATCGCGGGTGAAATGGCCCCGAAGGGGGACAAATGAGCGCCCGAAAAAATACTTGGGGAACCAAAGGTTATGTGGTGCTTGGCATGGCCGCATTACTGGTTCTGGTTGGCGGCTTGGGCCTTTGGTCGGCCACCACTGAAATTGCGGGTGCAATCGTCACATCCGGTAAGGTCGAAGTGGAAAGCAATCGCCAGATCGTGCAGCACCCTCAAGGGGGCGTAGTTGGCGAGATACTGGTTTCTGACGGGGATCAGGTTGAGGCGGGGCAGAAGCTGTTGCGTTTTGACTCGGTTCTAACCGCCTCCGAACTCGCCATTACCGAAGGCCAGCTTTATGAGCTAATCGGTCAAAAAAGTCGGCTATTAGCCGAGCGAGACGGTGACGAAGAAATTACCTTCGATGAAGAACTGGTGAGCGCAAGCCAGACACTGCCAAAAGTTGCCGAGCTGATCGAAGGGCAGCGCCGACTGTTTGCCGCACGCCGTACTTCGGTCAACGAAGAGCTATCTCAATGGGGGGAACGCACGGCGCAAATCCACAATTTGATCGAAGGATCACAGGCCCAACTGGCTTCCCTTGAAGAACAGGCCGCCCTTCTGGCGCAAGAACTGGCCGATCAGGAACAACTGCTGGAAAGCGGCCTGACCCAAGCCAGCCGCGTGTCGGCCCTTC
>DFBP01000134.1:0-944 GCA_002366685.1 Rhodobacterales bacterium UBA3077
TAGTATGTCAGATTTGATGAGCTTTGAGGTGGAGAACGGGGTGGGCATCTTGCGTTTCACCCAGCCCGCACGTCGCAATCCCTACAGCATAGAATTTGTTGACGCGTTTGTTAGCATTTTGAATGCAGCACAAGCCAATGATGATGTGCGGGCCGTTGTAATGACGGGGGGCGAGCATTTCTCCAGTGGCGGTGATCTCGTTGGATTTCAGGCAGAAATAGCCAAAGGTGCGCGCGCAACATATAATATGGTCGATAAGGTTCATTCCGGCGGAAGGGCCGCCTATGGCTTTAATAAGCCACTAATTGCCGCAGTGAACGGCGTTGCATACGGCGCAGGTATGAGCCTTGCCCTCTGCGCTGATGTCATCGTCGCTGCCGAAGATGCCCGCTTTTGCGAAGTGTTCTCCAAGGTTGGCGGCTGCCCCGACACCGGCTCCAGCTGGTTGTTACAGCAACGCGTGGGCGCGGGCGTTGCGCGTATGCTCATCCTGACCGGCCGCGAAATTTCGGGCGAAAAAGCGCACCAGCTGCGCGTGGTTGAGGAATGTGTTCCGGCTGACCAAACCGAAGCTACCGCCATTGCGCTGGCAACGGAAATGGCCGCAAACCCGATGTTCGGAATGGAAAGCTGCAAGCGTGTGATGCGCGAAGTGGCAGAGTGTTCGTTTGAAGAGGCTCTGGAAGTGGAATGCCGTGCCCAAACTATCCTGCTGGGCGCGCATGATTTCCCCGAAGCCATGAAAGCCTTTTCCGAAAAGCGCAAACCGGAATTTCGGGATTGCTAGCCTTTTCCTAAAAGCTCTGCGCCAGCCGAACACCTTCGTTGATGGCCCGCAGCGCGTCCAGCTCGGACGCTTCTTTGGCACCGCCGATCATATCGGCATCTACACCCTTCTCAAGAAGGGCGTCGTGCAAAGCGTGGACCCGTTCCTGACCGCTGCA
>DFBP01000134.1:1032-3257 GCA_002366685.1 Rhodobacterales bacterium UBA3077
CGTGGATACCCCAAGGGATTTTCCTGGCTTTTCGGATTTGCGTTGCAGAACCGTCACCTCCCGTGCGCTGGTCACAGGCGCAAGCGGATCGCCATCTAGTGCACCGGATGTGGCGAAGTTTTTATCCACCCCCCAGGTTTTATAAAAGCCTTCGCCGGTGGTGTCAGGGGCGGTGACCAGATATTCGGCCACATCAAACCCGATGCCCCCCGCGCCGATTATGGCAACGCGTTTACCTGCGGTGCGTTCGCCTGACAGGATTTGCGCATAAGTTGCCACCTTGGCGTGTCCAATTCCGGCAATTTCCGGAATTCGGGGAGTAACGCCGGTGGCGATAACCACATGGTCAAACCCTTCCAGCGCATCAATGTCAGGACGGTTGTTAAGTTTCACCGCCACCCCTTGCTTATCCATTTTGTTATGTAAATACCGCAGGGTATCATCAAATTCATCTTTGCCCGGCGCGGCGCTGGCTAAATTTAACTGGCCGCCCAGCTTATCCTGCCCTTCAAAAAGGGTCACATTGTGGCCAAGGCTTGCTGCCTCGGCAGCGGTGGCCATGCCAGCCACACCGCCGCCCACCACGGCGATGCGTTTGGGAATATCGGCTCGGGTATTGTGAAATTCGGTTTCATGCCCGGCACGAGGATTAACCAAACACCCCGCGACCCTTTCGGAAAAGATATAATCCAGACAAGCCTGATTGCAGGCAATGCAGGTGTTGATCTCGTCGGCCCTGCCCTCACGGGTTTTGCGCACGAAATACGGGTCTGCCAGCATCGGGCGCGCCATCGATATCAGATCCGCATCACCGCTGGCGATAATACCTTCGGCCAGATCCGGCGTGTTAATCCGATTCGAGGCCACAACCGGAATTGAAACCGCTTGTTTGATATTGGCAGGCGCCCCTCGCCACGCCCCGCGCGGCACCGGATAGGCGATGGTCGGAACGCGGGCTTCGTGCCAGCCAATTCCGGTATTCAGCATATCTGCACCAGCCGTCTCGATCTTTTGCGCCAAGGCTATAATCTCTTCGGTCGGGGCACCGTTTTCGATCAGGTCCGCCGCAGAAATCCGGTAAATGATCATGAAACCCGGCCCACAGCGCTTGCGCACGGCGCGAACGACCTCAACGGGAAAACGATGGCGGTTTTCCACACTGCCCCCCCATTCGTCGGTGCGCTTATTGGTGTGGAGAACGGTAAATTCGTTGAGCAAATACCCCTCAGAGCCCATAATTTCGACTCCGTCAAACCCCGCAGCCTGCGCGTTGGCCGAGGCCGTGGCGAAATCCTCGATTGTTCGCAAAATGTCGTCACCTGTCATTTCGCGCGGGACAAAACGGTTAATTGGCGCGCGGATCGGGGAGGGGGCAACGCAGCCTTCGGTTTTGCCATAACGCCCCGTGTGCAGGATTTGCGCACAGATAAGCGCCCCCTCGGCATGGACGGCATCACAAATCGGGCGCAGCGTTTGTGCTTCCTCGGTATCATCCAGGCGCGGACCGTCCGGGTCAAAAAGCCCTTCGGAATTGGGCGAAAAGCCGCCCGTAATAACCAGCGCCACCTCGCCCCGTGCGCGCTCGGCATAAAAGGCGACCTGTTTGGCGATAGGATCCATTTGCGTTTCAAGGCGCGTGTGCATTGACCCCATGATTACCCGATTGCGCAACTCATAGGCGCCGATGCGGAGCGGAGACAACAGGTTTTCATAGCTTTCGGGCGTTGCGTCCGGGTGTTTCATGTCAATCTCCGTTTCTGGCTTGCTTAGCTTTCTAACATTTGTTAGGTTTTTTGCATAGTGGAATCTCTTGCTCCAAAAGGAAACCCAAATATGCAATTTCAGCCAACTGAAGATCAGCAAGCGTTTCGCGATGCCGCCGCACGATTTGCCCGTGAAAAACTGGCACCAACTTATCAGGAGCGCGCCAGTGGTCATACATTTGACCGTGACCTAATTCGCGAGATGGGTGCCCTTGGGCTGATCGCGCCAGACCTGCCCGCTGAGTTTGGCGGCATGGGCGAAAGCGCCGTTACGGCGGGGTTGATCACAGAGGAAATCGCATACTCTGATTTCAATGCCAGCTACGTGCAGCTTTTGGGGTCACTTATGGGCGGCATGGTGGCGCAGCATGCGTCCAAGGACATTGCGGCTGAATGGATTCCCAAAGTCATTTCAGGTGATGCTGTTATTGGGCTGGGCCTGACCGAGCCACGCGGCGGCTC
>DFBP01000134.1:3376-3507 GCA_002366685.1 Rhodobacterales bacterium UBA3077
AGTGCCTTTTTTGTTGATCTGACATCCGAAGGGATAACCCGCACCCATTTTAACGACATCGGCACCAAGCCTGTCGGGCGCGGGTCGGTGTTTTTTGACAATGTTTATGTTCCTGATGAAAATATGATGGC
>DFBP01000134.1:3586-5131 GCA_002366685.1 Rhodobacterales bacterium UBA3077
TGGGCTTATGTGCAGGAACGCGAGGCCTTTGGCGCGCCGCTGGTGCAATATCAGGGCGTGAGTTTTCCGATTGCCGAGGCCGAAACCCAGCTCACCATGATGCGCCAGCTTTGCTATTACACGCTAAGCCTGCGGGACCAGGGAATGCCCCACACCTCGCAAGCCGCGATGTGCAAATGGTATTTGCCCAAGACCAGCTGCGAGATTATCCATCAATGCCTGATTTTGCACGGCCATTACGGATACACCACCGACCTGCCGCACCACCAGCGTTATAATGACGTGCTTGGCTTGCAAATTGGCGACGGCACGGCGCAAATCCAGAAACTGGTGATTGCCCGTGAAAAAGTTGGCCCGGTAGCCTTGCAATACAAAAGCAAACCGAAAGGCGGCGCAAAATGAACCTTCCGGTAACCCACAGCATTGAGGGCAATGTTGGAATCATCGAGCTGAGCCGCCCTGAAAAATTCAACTGCCTTTCCCTTGAGGTCCACGAACNNGCCCAAGGCAAACATTTTTGCACCGGCGCAGACCTGACTGAGGTTAAAGGCAAGCTACAGGACCCTGTCGCGCTGGATCACTTCATTGGCTTTGGTATGGACGGGCTGCGAGCGCTGGAACAAAGCCCGCTGCCGGTAATCGTTGCTGTGCAAGGCCTTTGTCTGGCCGGTGGCATTGAACTCATGCTATCCGCCGATGTCTGCTTTGCCGCTGAAACGGCCCAGTTTGGCGACCAGCACGCCCAGTTCGGACTAATCCCCGGCTGGGGTGGCAGCCAACGCCTGACGCGCATCATGGGCCAGCGCCGCGCCCTTGATCTGATGATCTCGGCCCGCTGGCTGAAGACAGACGAGGCCAAAGAGGCCGGATTAGTAAATTACATCGTGCCGGATGCGGATTTGCACAGTGCCGCGCAGGAATATTGCCAGACCATCGCCACCCGCTCCAGGCCCGGCATCGCCGAGATGAAGCGCCTTGCGCGTGAAGGCGCAGACATGACGATTGACCAATCTATGCGGTTGGAGCGCGATGCAGCCGTGCGGGCCCTGCCAAGTGCAGATGTAGCCGAAGGCCTTGATGCTTTCGAGAACCGCCGCGCCCCGAATTTCAAACAATAGACCGAGAGGCGAACATGGATTTTACTCTGAACGACGAGCAACGCCAAATATATGAATATGGCGACCAGTTAGCGCAAAGCTATGACAACACCTATTGGCTGGAACACGCACGGGAACACAAATTCCCCAAAGAGATGTTTCAACAAATCGCCGATGACGGCTTTTTGGGGCTGATGGTTCCTGAAGAATACGGCGGGGCCGGCCTTGGTATGACCGAGATGTCCTTGTTTATGGAGGGCACCGCAAATAACGGCATTCCGATGTTGATGATGGTGGTCGGCCCGACCATGTCCATGGCGCATNNAGCCACGGCACCGATTTTCATAAAAAAGAGCTGTTACCCGCCGCGTGCAAAGGCGACATCCAGTTCTGTTTTGCGATCACGGAACCGGGGGCAGGCTCAAACTCGATGAAGACCAAGACTTTT
>DFBP01000228.1:0-1443 GCA_002366685.1 Rhodobacterales bacterium UBA3077
CCCCAGAGCGAATGCCAAACGATTCCCGTGCGTTCCATATCAGCCTCAAACGGTGCAATCATATGGACCACATTGACCATGTATTCTCCGGCGCCGAGATTGGGCACAATTGCCCGCCCGTTGCGGCCGGAAATAACGCTCAATCGGATGAGCTCACCTTCGGTATCCCGAAAGAACAGGTCCACCTGTTTGTTTGGCAAAGGGGTGCCTTTAAACATGACAGAGATCGGCATGCCGCCGCTTATATCATCGGTATAGGGGTTGGCTGCGGCAACGAGCTCAAAAAACATTCCGGTATATTGATCATTTCCGGCACCGTCGCCCACTGCGACAAGGGATTTCACAAACCGTGTATAGGCCTCTTTGAAACCATTTTCGGGCAGGCCCCGCGCGCTGTGTTCTTCCAGCACCCAATCCAAGCCATGCAACTGCAGAAATTCGTCGAACTTCTGGAAGTCGCTCCATGTGAGCACCGAAGTTGTGCTAAAAAGGTTGAGAACTTTTAGCCCGTCTGCCCCCGGGGCAATGTTAACAGCGGGTAAGTCGCCGATCCGGCCTTCCACGGGGTAGGTCCCGCTGTCATCGCGAATGTTAAATTCGTTCATCAGGTCCGGAATATAGGCTTGTGCATCCCCCGAAAAATCTGTGCCAACCCGCACATCGGCCACCAATGGTGTGTTGGCTTCCAGTCGATAGCTATGGGGTTGAATCCAGAATTCGTGCCCCTGAGCCCCTGAAAAAGCAGACAAAAATCCCAGTGTCAAAACGGTGTTCACAGTGCTAAAAATGCGCGACATTCTGTTTCCTGTCAGTTAACGAATCGAAGGAAGGTTACATGACCAAGAGTATGCGTGCAATTTTGGCTGGTTTGACAGCCCTGCTCTTTGCTCTGCCCGTTTTCGCGCATGAAATCCGCCCCGCAGTCGCAGACCTTCACCTTGAAAACGGCGCGTTCCGGCTGGAAATCCGCCTGAATCTGGAAGCGATCATTGCCGAAATCGGCTCTGGGGCCAGTAACACGCAGGACTCGCCGAATGCCACAAAATATGACGAATTGCGCGCAATGGGCAGTGCCGAACTCGATACTGCTTTTGATCGCAGCGCATTTGAAAAGAATGTGACCGTATTGCTGGATGGCGTGCCGGGGAGCGCATCTGTTGTCGATGTCGTTATCCCACCTGTGGGGGATGTCGAGTTGCGCCGGGACAGTCACATTGTTGTGACCGGCCCGTTGGGTACCGCCAAGGCCCTCCAGCTCGGCTGGAGCGGTGCTTATGGCGAGATCATCATCCGCTTGATGGATGAAAACAACGACTATAACGCTTACCTAACAGCGGGTGGGGTGAGCGATCCGATCTCGACCGAGGGGGCCACGGCGCTATCATTCGGGCAGAACCTGCTGAATTATATTGTTGTCGGGTTCGACCATATCGTCCCCAAAGG
>DFBP01000228.1:1565-1750 GCA_002366685.1 Rhodobacterales bacterium UBA3077
GATCCGGCTATTGTTGAGCCACTGATTGCGGTATCGATCGTCTACGTCTGTATCGAAAATATTTTCATGAACCACCTGAGCCGTTGGCGGCCAATGCTGATATTTGCTTTTGGCCTGCTGCACGGGCTTGGGTTTGCTGGCGCGCTTACCGAGTTTGGCCTTTCGCAAAATAATCTAGCTTCGGG
>DFBP01000228.1:1836-4582 GCA_002366685.1 Rhodobacterales bacterium UBA3077
GCGCTCATCGGGGCTTACTGGGTGGTCGAGCGGACCTTGCTTGCATAAATCTCTTGCCTTGTAAATGAACATGTGTTCAGTTGTGAGAAAGCAGGAGGAACTATGTTTACAGCATCCATGAATTTCGCCCTTGGTGAAGATATCGAATCCCTTCGGGATATGGTGCATCGCTGGGCCCAAGATCGCGTGGCACCGATGGCAGCGGATATCGATGCCAAGAACGAGTTTCCCCCCGAGCTTTGGCAGGAAATGGGCGAGCTTGGCTTGCTTGGTATTACTGTGCCCGAGGAATATGGCGGCGCGGGTATGGGCTACCTTGCCCATACGGTTGCCGTAGAAGAGATCGCACGGGCGAGCGCCTCTGTCAGCCTATCTTATGGCGCGCATTCCAACCTTTGTGTCAACCAGATCAAGCTCAACGGCTCGGACGAGCAGCGCAAGAAATACCTGCCAGGGCTAATCTCGGGCGAACATGTAGGCGCGCTTGCAATGAGCGAATCCAGCGCGGGCTCGGACGTGGTTTCAATGAAACTGCGCGCCGAAAAGAAAAACGACCGCTATGTTCTCAATGGCAATAAATACTGGATCACCAACGGGCCGGATGCCGATACACTGGTGGTATATGCCAAAACCGACCCCGAAGCGGGCCACCGTGGCATGACCGCTTTCATCATCGAAAAGTCGATGACCGGATTCTCGACCAGCCCGCATTTTGATAAATTGGGCATGCGTGGCTCCAACACAGCAGAGCTGATCTTTGAAGATGTTGAAGTGCCGTTTGAAAACGTGCTGGGCGAAGAGGGGCGCGGCGTTAATGTGCTGATGTCCGGCCTTGACTATGAGCGCGTGGTGCTCAGCGGCATCGGCGTGGGCCTGATCCATGCGGTGCTCGACCACATTATGCCTTATATGCATGAGCGCAAACAATTTGGAGAGTCGATCGGGAACTTCCAGCTTATGCAGGGTAAAATCGCCGATATCTACGCCACCATGAATTCGGCTCGCGCTTATGTTTACGCAGTCGCCGGTGCTTGTGATCGTGGGCAGGTTACCCGGCAAGACGCCGCTGGCTGTGTGCTCTATGCCTCGGAAAAAGCCATGGAAATGGCGGTGCAGGGCGTTCAGGCGATGGGCGGCGCGGGTTACCTGAATGACAGCCCGCTGGCCCGCATCATGCGCGATGCGAAGCTGATGGAGATCGGGGCGGGCACGTCTGAAATTCGCCGGATGCTGATCGGGCGGGAGCTGATGAAGGTGACGGGGTGATCGGGCAGGCGCTTTACCTCGAACGGCAACCAGATGGAGATTTTTAGATGACAGTTCTTTCGTCGAAAGTTGCGGTCGGATCCGTGGAGTTCGAGACCAATCAAGCTGCTCTAGCTGAAGCCTTGAGCAAGGTTGCGGATACCGCAAAATCGGCAGCCCTTGGCGGGTCTGAAGGGTCGCGCCAGCGCCACATTTCACGCGGTAAAATGCTACCGCGTGACCGCGTGGCGGGGTTGCTTGATGCCGGGTCATCTTTCCTTGAAATAGGGGCGCTGGCAGCGCATGGGTTATATGATGATGTTGCGCCCGCTGCCAGCGTGATCGCTGGTATTGGCATGGTGCATGGCCGCGAGGTAATGGTGGTGTGCAATGACGCCACCGTGAAGGGCGGCACCTATTATCCGATGACCGTGAAAAAGCACCTGCGGGCGCAAGAAATCGCCGAGGAGAACAATCTGCCTTGCGTCTATCTGGTCGATAGCGGCGGGGCGAACCTGCCCAATCAGGATGAGGTTTTCCCGGACCGCGACCATTTTGGCCGGATTTTTTTTAACCAGGCACGGATGAGTGCTAAAGGCATTGCTCAAATTGCCGTCGTTATGGGTTCCTGTACTGCTGGCGGGGCTTACGTTCCGGCGATGAGCGATGTGTCAATTATTGTAAAAGAACAGGGGACCATTTTTCTGGCGGGTCCGCCCTTAGTAAAAGCCGCCACAGGAGAAGTTGTCTCCGCCGAAGATCTCGGCGGGGGAGATGTTCACACCCGCCTCAGCGGTGTTGCTGATTATCTGGCCGAAGATGACAGCCATGCGCTGGCGCTGGCGCGACAGGCGGTTGCCGCGCTCAACCGACCCCAAGGGGCCGGCATCACGCGGCAACGACCGGTTGCACCGGCCTGTGACCCAGACGAGATGTTAGGTGTGATACCCGCTGACCCCAAAGTGCCCTACGACATCCGCGAGGTGATCGCGAGGGTGATAGATGGCTCTGACTTTGATGAATTCAAGGCGCGTTTTGGCACCACGCTGGTATGTGGCTTTGCCCATATCGAGGGGATCCCGGTCGGGATAATTGCCAATAACGGTGTGCTGTTTAGCGAAAGCTCGGTGAAGGGCGCACATTTTGTCGAGCTCTGCTGCCAACGCAAGATCCCGCTGGTGTTTTTGCAGAATATCACCGGCTTTATGGTTGGGCAAAAGTATGAATCCGAGGGGATTGCGCGGCACGGAGCCAAGTTGGTAACAGCCGTAGCCTGTGCTTCGGTGCCCAAAGTGACCATTCTGGTAGGCGGCTCATTCGGGGCCGGAAATTACGGCATGTCAGGCCGTGCCTATAGCCCGCGTTTCCTCTGGACATGGCCAAATTCGCGCATTTCGGTTATGGGTGGCGAGCAGGCGGCGGGCGTACTGGCCACGGTTAAACGTGACGGAATTGAGAGAAACGGGGGTAGCTGGAGCGCAGAGGAAGAGGCCGCTTTCAA
>DFBP01000228.1:4612-6162 GCA_002366685.1 Rhodobacterales bacterium UBA3077
CTCTGGGACGACGGCATCATCGATCCGCGCAAAACCCGTGAGGTGATCGGACTTTCCTTACGCGCTTCGTTGAATGCCCCGATTGAGGAAACACGCTTTGGCGTGTTCAGGATGTAGCGATGAGCGACTGGGACGATGCATCCATTGACTGGTATGCCGAAAATTTCGGTGAGGATATAGATGAAGCCGTGATCCAAAGGCAGAATTACGATTCTACTCTAGAGTCACACGGCTTTACAAATATCGAAACACGTCCGCTCGGGCCGCATTCCGAAGGGTTTGTCACGGTCGCGGTAAAGAAAGCAGGTCCTGATGTTCACTAAAATCTTGATCGCCAACCGTGGCGAAATTGCTTGCCGGGTCATTGAAACTGCGCGCAAAATGGGTGTCGGGACTGTGGCGGTTTATTCTGATGCGGACCGCGATGCCAAGCACGTGGCCATGGCAGACGAGGCCGTGAGGTTGGGGCCGCCGCCCGTGGGCGAGAGCTATTTGTTGGGTGAAAAGATTGTAGAAGCGGCTTTGGTGACAGGGGCTGAGGCTGTTCACCCCGGTTACGGTTTCCTGTCTGAAAACCCTGACTTTGTGGAGAAGGTCGAAGCGGCAGGGTTGGTTTTTATCGGCCCGTCGGCCAGCGCGATAAAGGCGATGGGGCTAAAGGATGCCGCCAAGGTGCTGATGGAAGAGGCCGGTGTGCCCGTCGTGCCGGGATACCATGGCAACAATCAGGACGAGGGTTTTTTGGCAGCACAGGCTGAGGAAATCGGTTATCCTGTGTTGATCAAAGCCGTAGCGGGTGGCGGCGGCAAAGGGATGCGCCGCGTCGAGCGTGCCGCTGATTTTACCGAGGCTCTCCACGCGGCGCGCCGCGAGGGTAGCGCCAGCTTCGGGAACGCGCAGGTTTTGATCGAGAAATATGTGCTCTCGCCCCGTCACATTGAAATTCAGGTTTTCGGCGATGATCACGGCAATGCGGTGCACCTATTTGAGCGGGATTGCTCTCTGCAGCGCCGCCACCAGAAGGTGATCGAGGAGGCGCCTGCACCGGGGATGACCACCGAAATGCGTGAAGCGATGGGGGCGGCGGCAGTACGAGCGGCCAAGGCCATTGGTTATAGCGGCGCGGGAACAGTCGAGTTCATTGTCGATGCCTCTGACGGGCTGCGGCCAGATGGCTTTTGGTTTATGGAGATGAACACGCGCTTGCAGGTGGAGCATCCGGTGACGGAAGCGATAACCGGCGTGGACCTCGTCGAATGGCAGCTTTTGGTGGCGAGCGGCGCAGCGGTGCCACGACCTCAAAGCCAGCTTGACCTGAGCGGCCATGCCTTTGAGGCGCGGATTTATGCAGAGGACGTGCCGGCGGGATTCCTTCCCGCCACCGGCCAGCTAGCTGTGCTGGATTTCCCCGAAGGGGTGCGAATTGACAATGGTGTGCGGGCGGGGGATGAAATTTCGCCCTGGTATGACCCGATGATTGCCAAGTTGACAGTTCATGGCCCGACCCGCGCTGTGGCGCTAGGGCGTTTGCACAAGGCATTGCAAGCGAC
>DFBP01000228.1:6258-6468 GCA_002366685.1 Rhodobacterales bacterium UBA3077
CCGGATGCCCTGAAAGCAGTGGCAACCATTGGCGCGCGAGACTGGACCAACGGCTTTACGCTATGGGCGCCCTTGCGGCAACAGGTGGTGCTGGATGGTGTGGCTTATTGGGTTTCAGTTTTGGGTGGCGACCGGTATCAGGTGGACGATCTTGAAGTCACAGTATTGGCAACCCACGGGGCCGACTGGCAGGTCGAGATCGGCGGAAAA
>DFBP01000249.1 GCA_002366685.1 Rhodobacterales bacterium UBA3077
CGATGGCCGTGCCGTTTCATTCGATAGCAATATTCATGGTCAACCTCATCGATAAACAGGCTTTCGTCAAATCCGGTGCTGTCCCTAAATATCGAGAGGTTTGTCAAGCTACCGGACGTAATCGTACAGTCAATGTCTCTTGATCCCTTCAGTTGGTTATGGTTCGTTATTGGCGCAAAAATGGCAACGTTTGATTGTTTGAAATGCTCGGCTTCATGGTTCAGGAATTCTTCAATATCTTTTGCGTCGAAATGGCTGTCTTGATCCATGGTTAAGGCCCATTCCATCCCCTGTTCAGAAGCAAGTCGGAGACCGATGTTTAAGGCTGCGGCAATGCCGCGATTTTCGAGCAGGGGCAGGTATTCAATTTTCGGGTGACCTACCAATAGATTGGAATTGTCCGTTGGGGAATTATCAACGACGATGACCTTGTCGACATGCTGCGAATAGCTCGAGATGTTATCAAGAAATTCGACGACCGGATTATACCAAATAACTACGGCAGCTACTTTCATTCTACTGGTCTCTTAGCAAATATTACATACATTTTCTATTCAGGCCGTTTTGCTGTGAGGGTAATAAACTCTTGCCGGGACCGCTTCGGAGTAAAGATAATTGTTTGCAGCTTTAAATGGAAGGGCAGTTTCAGCTCTTCATTATAGGGAGAATACTTACACGAAATACGGTGGCTTTCCAAATACATCCCTCTTGCCAACCGGGGCCGGCCTTTAAGGGAAATTTCAGTAAACCCGATCTCCTTCATCAGCCTTACCAGACTCTTTGAATTGAACAATACCAAGTGCCTTGGGGCTTCAATGCCACGCCAATTCTTTCCAAACTTTCGAGCTCCGCGAGATGAAATATTTGGTGTATCAACAAAAATGGTTCCTCCGGGAACCAACAGATCAAAGGCGCGATTAAGTGTTTGAGAAGGATCGGGCACATGTTCGATCACGTGGCTTAGTATAATAGCATCAAATGCTTTTGACTGGCCGTCAAAGTTGCGGATGTCGCCCAAACTTACATTGAAGTTCTTTGCTTTGGCGGCTTCGATGGCTTTGGGGTCCGGATCGACCCCAACAGCTTGCCAGCCTATAGATTTTGCGACGGCCATTGCATTGCCATTTCCACATCCGACATCTAACAATTTTTGCCCCGGCGCCGGTTTTGGCAAATGAAAGTAGTCCACGTCGACCAATTGTTTTTTCCGTTTTAATAACTGGAAAACCCAATACCCAATTTTTGTTGATGGTTGGTTGTTTGTGCCAAAACGGATATTTGTGTATCCGTTCCGCAACTTTTTTTTGAGCAAATGAAGTCGTGATTTCGCGATCGGAGCTGCGGCTGCTTTTGTGTTCGTATGGGTGTAATATTCCCCATATGCCTTGCCAATACTTGAAGCCGACGGGCGCGGGTCCAAATAACCGCTTGAGCATTCACGGCAGCGGAACATATTCCATCGACCTGGTGCTACAAAAAACACGTTGTCGACAAGGTCCTCAAACATGAGCGCTTTATTGCTATCGCCACAGACCGGACAACAAGGCACGGCTTCGAGTTCTTCAGTTGGCCATGGAGCGTCCCAAAGTTGGAGAGCCTGAGCATCGTACGATCTTTTGTTATTAACGGTCAATCTTGGTTCCCAACATTCCAGACAAAGTAAAGATGGCTTCCTGGCTGAATGCGACAGTGTGCGCCATCAGGGTTTTTGGGTCCAGAGGCTATTTAGACTAAGAGAGACTCTGGCTCATCTGGTTGGTTTTTTTATGCAGCGAACTTGCGGGAATCCCGTCGAGATTTCCTTGCCATGCTGCACCGACTTGCCGTTAGGCTGTGGCATAATTGAGCCCTAACATGAAGTCTCACGAAGGTATTTATACTCTAGGCCCGCCCGCCCTCGGCGCTCAGCATGCGCGGATCAATCCCCAGCCCCTCGATGGCCAATTGCCACTTGTCTGAATCTTTCGCGGCAAAGACCAGTTCCTTGTCCACATCGGCAATCAACCAGCCATTGGCCTGCAATTCGGCTTCGAGCTGCCCCGGGGCCCAGCCGGTATAGCCCAGCGCCAGGAGCGCCCGCTTGGGGCCCTTGCCCAGAGCAATGTCGGTTAGAATATCCAGCGTAGCGGTCATGCCAAAATCATCCCCGATCTTCATCGAGGATCCCTCAGATTCGTAATCCCGCGAATGCAGCACAAAACCGCGCCCGTGTTCCACCGGCCCGCCGTGGTGGACCTTGGGAGAGGCCAGCTCTCCGTCCCAATCGATGCCGAGCTGGGTCATGAGATCATCAAATTTGAGCTCTTTGGCAGGTTTGTTGATCATCAGCCCCATCGCGCCTTCAGCGGAATGCGCACAGATAAACACCACCGCTTTCTCAAAGCGCGGGTCTCCCATTCCGGGCATGGCGACCAACAATTTGCCGTCCAGAAACGGCACGTTTTCAAGCGTAGGATTCTTCATACCCTTACAATGTGCGCACAGGTCGCAGGTTTCAAGCCAATCCCTCTCAATCTTGTGACTTTTCCTTTCGCGAAAAGAGACTATGTATCTGGTAGGATTGATTCCGAGGACCTTATGATCGCCAGATTAACCCTGCTGCTTGCCCTGCTGCTTCCGGCATTTGCCCACGCGCAAAGCACCGATTACGGGTCGGTGCGGCTGCTGAAAGGCTGGCAACTGGAGGATGGCAGCTACCAGATGGCGCTTGAGTTTGACCTCAACCCGGGTTGGAAAACCTACTGGCGCAGCCCCGGCCCCGCTGGCCTGCCACCGGTTTTTCAGTGGGATGGATCTGTTAATATCGGCGAAGTCAGCTTTGCATGGCCGATACCCGAGGTGATGGACCAAGACGGCATGATCACCCTCGGCTACCATGATAATATGGTCTTGCCGGTGCGGATAATGCCAGAAAACGAGGGGGAGGTGCGCATCGCGCTCAACCTGCAATTCGGGGTTTGCTCCGATATCTGCGTGCCCGCTCAGGCCGTCTTTCTGGCACAGTTAAACGGAAGCCCCGATGAAGGCGTCGCGCAGATCGAAACCGCATTGAAAAAAGCACCGCAGAGCGGGGCTGGCATCGGGCTCGACAGCATAGCGTGTGATGTATCGCCCAGCGCCAGAGGGTTCGAGATTACGGCAGACCTTGCCTTTGAAGAGCCTATTGCCCAGCCTTTTGCTGTCATCGAATCCGCCAACGGAGATATCTGGATTGACCAGCCGGTATCTAGCGCGAATGGCGCTCTGGTGAACGCCACTGCGCCTATGCAATATTACGGTTTTGGCGAGATGGAGATGGATTATTCCGAACTGACGGTTTCGGTATTTGGCGAAGATCGCGCAGTCGAAATTCAAGGGTGTCCAGAATAGACGAGCGGCGCCCCAGCTCGCGAATACGCAAATTCCCGTATCGCTGGCGGAAATGCACTAATATATGACATTTGCTCAATGGAAACCCAAACCAAGAGTGAAGTATGGCAATCCCTAAACGCGTTCTAAAGCAAGTTGGCCATCCGAGCGGACTAACAGGTAGGATTATCCTTCGTATGCTGAACCGCGCGAATTCAAATATGAACGCGCATGCGTTGGCTGAACTCGATGTCAGCGATCATGACAATGTGCTTGAGGTCGGATTTGGCGGCGGTGCCTTGATGTCGGATATTTTGGCGGCCAGAACGAGCATTAGAGCCACGGGGTGTGATATTTCCAAGCTAGCTGTGAGGTCAGCTCGGAGGCGCTTTTCAATGGAAAAGCGCGCCCGTATAGACCAAATATCTGGAAAGGACCTGCCCTATAGTGATGCCCAATTTGCCAAAGTTGTGGGTGTCAACGTAATATATTTCTGGCAAGATATTCTAGGAATGCTGTTGGAAATATCTCGGGTGCTTGAGAGGGGTGGGCGCGTGGTGATTTGTTATTCAGAATATGGCCCAAAAGAAGGCTCTGAATTCAAAATGAGCGAGATCGAATCACAGTTGCGCGCTGCTGGTTTTGTAGACCTGCGCACAACGCCCATAACAACCAGTGAAGCCGGCAATCACTATTGCACTGTCGGTTTCAAGCCAGATACTATTCTTGCGGAATAACCCGCAGCCCCAGCTCCCGAAGCTGTTCGTTGGTGGCTTCCCCCGGCGCTTCCATCATCAAATCCTCGGCACGCTGGTTCATCGGGAACAGGATCACCTCGCGGATGTTTTCCTCGTCTGCCAGCAGCATCACGATCCGGTCAATGCCCGCTGCACAACCGCCGTGGGGCGGGGCGCCGAATTTGAAGGCTTTAACCATGCCGCCAAAGCGTTTTTGCACTTCGGATTCGTCATAACCGGCAATGCCAAAGGCTTTATACATCACATCGAGCTTGTGGTTGCGGATCGCGCCCGAAACCAGCTCATAGCCATTGCAGGCGAGGTCATACTGGTAG
>DFBP01000139.1 GCA_002366685.1 Rhodobacterales bacterium UBA3077
CACCTTCAAAAAAGAAATCCATATAGTCGGCACCGGTCTACATTCCGGTCGCCCGGCGCGACTGTCGTTGAAAGCTGGTGCCGTCAATACAGGAATCTGGTTTCGGCGCACAGATATTACTGACCATGACAACATGATACCGGCCCTGTGGGATATGGTGGATGATACGATGCTGTCTACCGGTATCTCGAATGAATCTGGCGCAAGTGTTTCAACCATTGAGCACCTAATGGCCGCTCTGGCCGGTTGCGGCGTACACAACGCGATCATTGAAATTGACGGCCCTGAAGTGCCAATAATGGATGGTAGTTCGCTGCGGTTTGTCATCGAAATTCAACGCGCTGGCCTTGTTGAGCAAAGCCAGCCGCTCACCGTTCTTGAAGTCCTCGAAACTGTACGCGTAACAAAGGGTGACGCCTTTGCCGAGCTCTCGCCGCTGGACCATTTTGAAATCGACTTTCAAATCGAATTTCCGGACACGATTGTTGGCCATCAATCCGCCAGCCTTGACCTTCGAAACGGAAATTTTGTGCATGATCTCGCCGATTGTCGTACATTCTGCCGTGCCCAAGATGTTGATAATATGCGGGCTGTCGGGCGGGCTTTAGGCGGATCATTGGAAAATGCGCTTGTTATAGATGGCGACCATTACCAAAACGCCGAAGGCGCACGACGCGAAGATGAATGTGTTCGGCATAAAATTCTGGATGCTGTGGGTGACCTTATGTTGGCTGGCAGCCCGATATTGGGCCAGTACCGTGGGTATAAAGCCGGCCATCACCTCACCAATCAACTTCTTCGCAAGATTTTAGCGACCCCTGGTGCAACCCGTTTGCGGATCGCAAGCGCGTCTGAGCTTCCACGGTTACCTGGCCCTGATCTGCAAGATTTCGCATTATTGCGGGCCGGATAACCCCTTGGCCACAAAAAGCCGTTTTTTCCGCCACAGAACTATGCTAGCAACGCTAGAGATAAGCGATTGTTGAGGGTAAAAATGGGTCACCAAGTCTGGATTAAGCGCGCGATTGTGCTGGCTTTAGTCGTTACTGTTGCCGCGTGTGGAAGAGGCAATCGGTTTGGATCTGTGGATGAATCCGCAACCCCTGCTCAAATTATCGCTTTGGCTGACGCACAGGTTGAGCGTCGCAAATTTTCGCGCGCGGGTGATCTTTATCTCGAAGTCGAGCGGCTTCACCCTTACACGGTGGAGGCCGAATACGCTGTTATTCAAGCCGCCAAGGCTTATCAAAGCGGAAAAAAACGGATTGAAAGCCGCGCTGCTGCCCAGCGCTATATAGATTTTTACCCAGCGGGTGAGTTTGCAGCCCTTGCGCACTATCTGGTTGCGCTCAGCTACTATGACCAAATCGTTGATGTGCAGCGTGATCAGGAAAACACGTTCCGCGCCTTGCAGGCCCTGCGAATCGTAATCGAGCGTTTCCCGAATTCCCAATATGCAGAGCTGGCAGCGCCCAAGTTTACGACGGCGCTCAATCAACTTGCAGGGAAGGAAATGGATGTCGGGCGCTATTACCTGAAGCGTGGCCAGTATGCCGCCGCGATCGGCCGGTTTGACGCGGTTATCAACGAATATGGGGAAACGCCCCACCGCGCTGAAGCTTTGCACCGGCTGGTTGAGGCCTATCTTTCGCTCGGCTTGAACGCTGAAGCGGCTCAAGCCGGTGCGCAGCTTGCCACCCAGTATCCTGACTCGTCGTGGAATGTTGCCGCCCAATCGCTGTTGGCCACCGGTCAGCAATCCGATTCAGGCGCGGGGCTTTTCGGTCAGGTATTTCGCCGATAGTCAGGCGGGGTTATGCTGGCAAGCCTTTCCATAAGAGATATGCTGCTGATAGAGCAAGTTGATCTGCGTTTTGCGACCGGGCTCAATGTGTTGACTGGCGAAACCGGGGCCGGAAAGTCGATTTTGCTGGATAGCTTGGGCTTTGTGCTCGGCCGCCGCGGGCGCGCTACGCTGGTGCGGCAAGGCGCTGATCTGGGCGAGGTTACGGCCGAATTTGAACTCGAAGCCACGCACCCTGTCGGAAAAATCCTGGAGGAAGCCGGCTTTCCGTTTGACGGGCACCTCATATTGCGGCGGCTAAATTATCCGGATGGTCGCAAGCGCGCCTATGTGAACGATCGCCCGTGCTCGGCCGAGGTATTGCGCAATCTCGGCATGGCTCTGGTTGAGGTGCATGGACAGCATGATGATCGCGGCTTGCTTGACGCGAAAGGGCATCGTGCCGTGCTGGACGCTTATGCCGGGAATGAAGCTGCACTGGCACGGACCGCTGCCGCATGGCGGGAGTTTCAGCAAGCTGACAAGGCGCTGGTCGCAGCAAAAGACGCAATTGCGCTCGCCGAGGCCGATGCCGAATATGTGCAGCATAGTTTGAAAGAACTGGCCGAACTGGGGCCGGAAGCGGGCGAAGACGAAGCGCTCGACCAAAAGCGCCGGCTGATGCAAGCCGCCGAGCGCGTGCGGGGTGACGTGGCCAAAGCCGCGCATGCGGTCGGGCTCGAAGGCGCGGAAGGGCTTCTAACAGACGCACACCGCTGGCTACAAGATGCCGCCGAAACCCCCGAGATCGGGATGGAAGAGCCCATTGAGGCAATGGGGCGGGTTCTGATCGAATTGGATGAGCTGCAAAACGGTATTGAAGCGGCGCTAGGGCGGCTCGATGTGAATCCCTTTGAGCTGGAGCAGGTTGAAGAGCGGCTGTTTGCCTTGCGGGCCCTCGCACGCAAACACAAGGTTTTACCGGACGAACTTCCCGCGCTTTGGGCTGGTTTTCAAGCCAAGTCTCAGGTGCTCGACGAAAGCGGAAGCCGGCTCGCTGACCTGTCGGCTCAGCGCGAGCAGGCACATGTTTCCTATAGAGCCACAGCTGACGCGCTGCGTGTGAAGCGCCAAAAAGCGGCGGGTCGGCTTGATAAAGCCATGCGGGCAGAACT
>DFBP01000055.1:0-2932 GCA_002366685.1 Rhodobacterales bacterium UBA3077
TCGGCCAGATGGTCGGTCACGCCGGAAACGGAGCTATGCATTTTGCCGCCACCAAGCGTTTCTGCATCGACCTTTTCACCCGTCGCGGCAAAGGTAAGTTCGGGCCCGCCAAGGTACATAAACCCTTGCCCCCGAACGATCACAACTTCGTCGCAGAGCGCCGGAATATAGGCACCGCCCGCTGTGCAGGGCCCCATGACCACAGCAATTTGGGGGATGCCATCACCCGACATACCGACTTGATTATGGAAAATCGAGCCAAACTGGCCCTCGTCCGGAAAAATGTTGGCAATCTCGGGCAGGAACGCCCCGCCGCTATCAACCAGCGTAATGACCGGCAATCGGTTCTGCCATGCAATGCGCTGCGCACGCACATGTTTTTTACAGGTCATGCCAAAATAGGTGCCACCTTTGACGGTCGCATCATTGGCAATGATCATACATTGGCGGCCCGCGATGACCCCAATTCCGGTGATGATACCGGCACCCGGAGGCACGCCGTCATATTTGTCTAGCCCGGCAAAATCACCCAGTTCAAGAAATGGCGTGCCGGGGTCAACCAGCCGTTCAACCCGCTCACGTGGCAGCATTTTGCCTTTATCGATATGGCGGTCCCGAGCTTTCAGCGGGCCGCCAATCCGCTGTGAGCGGCGCAATTCGTGCAGCTCTGCCAGTTTTTCGGTGTAATGTGTTTCATTGGCGAGGAAATCGTCCGAGCCAGTGTTTACTGTGGTTTTCAGGCGGGTCATGGCAGGTCCGGAAACTCTCTGAGGGTTAGGGTAACTTTAGCGGCACCCGGTTTTTCAAATGTGTCCGCTGCCACGATGGTGACATTGGCCTTGAATACCAGCGCGTCGCGTAGGCGCGTTTCGATTTGTGACTTGAGGGCAGTATCACCATCGGGATTGCGCGTAGGCCCGCGCTCGACGATGATTTTCAGGGCGACTTGGGTAGTGTGACCTTCAAAATCGGCCACAACCCGCATCACGCCGTTGGTCTCGGGTAGCAAGTCGTTAACGATACTGTGAATAGCCGAGGGGAACACATTTGCGCCGCGCACGATCAACATATCATCGGTGCGCCCGATGCAGCGGATCTTGGGGCCGGTGCGCCCACATGAACATATGGTACCAAGCACCTCGATAAAATCGCCCGACCGAAAGCGCAGCATTGGGCTGGCTTGGCGACCAAGGGCTGTATAAACCATTTCACCCTGCGCACCCTCTTCAAAGGGGATGATGTTGCCGGTGTCAGGGTCCAGAAGCTCGGTTATGATATGGTCCATGTTGACCATATGCATGCCGCTCTGGTGGTCACACTCAGCCCAGTAAGCCACACCCAGATCGGTGCCGCCCAGCATTTCGCAACACTTTGCGCCCCAGAGCTTTTCAATACGGTTGCGAATGGCCGGTATGCCGCCACCAGGTTCGCCGCCAACGATGATGCGCTCAACGCCCAACTCCGAGGCTTTAACTCCGAGGATTTCCTCGGCTTTTTCACCGAGATGAAGTATGAAGTTCGGCGCGCCAACGATACAGCGAGGGCGCGTGTCTATGCAGGCGCGCAGCAGGCGGTCCGCACCGCCATCTGCCCCAATCGGCACATCAATGGCACCCATATACTGAAGCGCCTGCATAACAGGAATACCGCCGACAAAGCCTTTCGCCAGCGAAAAACCGTGCAGCACCATGTCACTGGGACGAATGCCGTTGGCAAAGAAACAACGGGCTGTCATTTCGTGCCACATCTCAAGGTCGGGTTCAGTCAGCGCGATGTAAGACGGGCTGCCGGTGGTGCCGGAAGACGCCTGCATCTGGACAATATCGCGCGGGTTTGCCGCCAGATGCCGCCCGAAGGGTTTGCTGGCGGCAAGGCTTTTACGGATATCGGTTTTGAAGGTGTATGGTAGCTTTTGCAGGTCTTCCAGGGTGCGGATATCGTCAAATCCAACCCCTGCATCCGCCAGAATATCGCGGTAGAAATCCGAATTTTCTTTCAGGTAGGCCATCTGTTCTACCAGTTTTTCTTCCTGCACGCGGCGCACCTCGTTCAAGGGAGCCATTTCGAACGAATGCCAGCAATTTGCCTCTTTTTTTTCAAGCGCGTCTGGGCGGCGATACTGCAATCCAAATTCCATTTCCAACTCCTTTCAAGGCGATGCTGCTTAGTAAGACCGCGGCAGACCCATGACAGATGCGCCGATATAGCTTAGGCACAATTCCCGGTTTACCGGGGCGGTACGCAAGAGACGCATCAGCGGATACATTTCATAAATGCCGGTATCTTCGGTAAAACCAGAACCGCCATGCGTTTGTAACGCTGCATCAACGGCCTCGATGCCGGCCTCGGCAGCCGCGAATTTGGCCATGTTGGAGCTGGCACCGGCGGGCAGTTTATTGTCAAACTCCCACGCCGCGCGGCGGGTCATCAGGCTGGCCATTTCAATGTTTGTATGGGCCTTGGCAAGCGGGTGTTGCACGCCTTGGTGCGCCCCGATCGGTTGCCCGAAAACCTCGCGCTCTGACGCATAGTTCACCGCTTTATCCAGCGCAAACCGCCCGACGCCACAGCATAGCGCGCCCAGAATGATGCGCTCTGGATTAAGAGAATCAAACAGTATTTCAAAGCCTTTATCCACTTCGCCCACCACATCTTCGGGGCCAAGATCCACGTCGTCAAAGAACAGGGTAAACTGCTCTTCGGGTAGAGGGATCGAAATGCGCACACGTTGCATGTCGACACCTTTTTTCTTTAGATCGACCGCAAACATGGTGAACCCGTCGGTTTTGCGGGCCACTTGATCATGCGGGGTTGTGCGCGCGACCACTAGGCAGTAATCGGACACATCCGCGCCGGTGATATAGGTCTTTTCACCCGACAGTTTAAAGCGTTCGCCATCACGTTTGGCAAAAGTCTTGGTCTTCATCGAGTT
>DFBP01000055.1:3043-3239 GCA_002366685.1 Rhodobacterales bacterium UBA3077
ATGCGCCATGGACATGGTCGGGCCAACCACCATCATCAACATCGGAATGCCGTTATTTGCGGTGCCCTCCATAAACAAGGACATCTCGGTCATGCCAAGGCCAGCCCCGCCGTATTCCTCGGGAACCATCAACCCCAAAAAGCCGTCATCGGCGATTTGCTGGAACATCTCCTTGGGGAATTTGTGTTCCCGTGCG
>DFBP01000048.1:0-971 GCA_002366685.1 Rhodobacterales bacterium UBA3077
CGCATCTTACAATCGGCTGGTGCCTGTCGGTCAGCGGCTGATGCAAAAACTTGTAACCAATGAATAACATTGGTGTCTCCAATTGGCCTTCATGCGATCATTTTCGTGTGCCCCGCGTCGATTCGTCAATCCTTGGTTCGCACCGGCACGGGTACCCCCCAAGCAATCTGAAAGGAGACCCTGATGCGCTATATAACGATTTGTGCCACGCTTTGCGTCGCGACTGCAGCCTCGGCCGAGACGCTGACAGAACTCTGGACACTCGACGGTTTTCGAATGCCCGAATCCGCCTATTACGATGTCGGATCCGACAATATCGTGGTCAGCAATATTGGCGCTTTCGGCCCGGATGGCGGCATGGATGGCGCTCTATCGCTGGTCTCGTCAGACGGCAAGTTGATCGAGTTGTCCTGGGTCAGCGGTTTGATGGATCCCAAAGGTATGGCGGCACATGACGGCAAGCTCTATGTCGCGGACGCGGTGGGCCTTCAAGTGATCGACATCGCATCGGGCACGCTTGAATCGACGCTCCCGCTCCCGGGCGCAATGTTTCCCAATGACGTTTCAGTTGGTCCAGACGGCGCTGTCTATGTCAGCGAATTCATGGGCGGCGGCATCTTCCGGGTGAAGGATGGCGTGGCAGGTCTGTGGAAGGAACTCGGCTCATTGCCTCTGCCAAATGGCATTCTAGTGCACGGGGATCAGATAATCGTCGGTTCATTCGGCGACGAATTGCTTGCAGATTTCTCTGTGAAGAACCCAGGTGGCTTGATCGCTGTCGATCTTGCCACCGGTGCAGCGACGCCGCTTGATGGCGCACAGGGCGTCGCCAGTGTCGACGGGGTGGTCGCAGTCGGTGACATGATTATCTATGATGACAATCCGACCGGGCGGATCTTTCTTTGGAAAGACGGTTCGAGCGAAGTCATCGCCGAGACAGCATCCGGTGCTGGCGATATTGGGGTCATGGA
>DFBP01000048.1:1120-1594 GCA_002366685.1 Rhodobacterales bacterium UBA3077
TGTGAATTCTCGAACAGGTTGTTTAGCCAGCGATGGTGCGCCTATTTCAAACTGCCTTTTGGGGAATGCCGATGCCGCGCGTGCAAAGCAGGTCTTCCACCCTTCAAAGACAAAGGACAACGCTTTGTGGTCGTGCTGTCCGTGGCTAATTCCGCTGTCCACCGAAGCCAACTGAGGCTGCATTTCGCATCTAATGTCTGCTCCGGGCTCCTTGCTGTCGTTCGCTGCAAGAGGCATCAACGGCAGCTATGGGCAGTTTCCGCCACCCAAATACGGCTGCTACGGGTGCCCTACCCCCACCTAGTCATGGGCAGTATCACAGGTCACAGAAGAGCGAAGTCCACTCCGTTAGCTTGGAACTCCCAGTCGTCATGCTTTTTGTCTGCCCTGTTGCCGACGGTCAGGTGCTCGGGGTTGATGCACAGCCGATTGTGACAGCGGTGACGGATCACATCGTCGTAGTGTCTGACGTCA
>DFBP01000048.1:1645-8408 GCA_002366685.1 Rhodobacterales bacterium UBA3077
ACGCAAAAGCCCTGGCGAGAAGATGGTCAAAGACATCAAACGGGCAACCCGCAAGCAATATTCATCAGAGGAGAAGATCAGGATAGTCTTGGATGGTCTGCGCGGCGAAGATATCGATCATATCCCGCTGACCGGCAGGTGAATGCATGCATTCATCGAGAGGGGGCGGTAGAACGTCGTGCGGGGAATACCGAGCTTGGCCAGCGTCAGACGAGCCGAACTCTCTCTTAGTTTAAGCCGCCTTTGGTGCCAAAATCCCTGACGACGGACAGATACCGCTCAGGCAAACTCCAAGCATAGGAACCATTCTAAACGCCATGATCATAGCTTTGGTCCTTGATTTCTTGCTACCGTATTTACCCACCTTTGACAGTTTTATCTTAAAAGTTGGAGAGGCTATTACTGGCATTGTGGTCATAGGATTTGGTGGTGGTCTATATCTAATTGCAAATTTGGGCCCCGGTCCAAGAGATGGATTAATGACTGGGCTCCAAAGAATAACAAAACTGCCAATTGCTTGGGTGCGTAGTGGTCTTGAACTAATGGCGATAGCCGCCGGATGGACTATGGGAGGCAGCGTTGGTATCGGAATTGTTCTATTCGCTTTGGGAATAGGGCCGGCTGTTGCGGCGAGCATGTACGGCCTAAAAAGCGTCTATTGTGATCCTACTGGACCTGATTAAAGTACTAGACCAAAGTCAGCAAAGTATGGCTGTGCCGCCGTTTGGGCACCAGAAATCAAACGATATAGCTTTAGCAGGTTTTGAGTGGTTGCACTGCAGCAAAGCTTAGACCCACGAAAGGCAACAAAAGGCCGGAAACGGTCTAGGTTACTGTGGTCGAGAATCCGACATTGATATTCATACATTAAAGTGCGCTGTATAAACCTCACCGATATGTGTTTGGGAGGTGGTCGGTTGTATACTTCTCTACTGTTCCAGACAGGCATTTCGATCGAGGAACTCGATTGTGGCAAGTGGATCTGATTCTATCATAGCTGGCGCGTTAATCATCTGCCAATTATTGATCCATGTACACTTGCGGTGCTTTGGCAAGCAATCACTCGGAAGCTGGCGAATTGGGTTAACTTAGTAGGCTTGCGTTAGATCAATGCGATTACTGACGAAAAAGAAGAGGGTCCACTCAAACGCACACCATTCTGAAAAGAAGAAAGTTCACATGGGCCCTTCCACACTTGAGAAAATGTTTAATCCGAAATCGATTGCCGTTTTTGGGGCAAGCGACAAGAAAAATAGCGTGGGTTCCATGCTATATGCCAATCTTTTGACTGGTGCATTTGAAGGTGAGCTCTACGCGATCAACCCAAAGCACGACAAAGTGCAAGGAAAAAAATGCTTTCGTTCTATCGCTGAGATCGGCGCAGATGTCGATTTGGCCGTTATTGCCTCACCTGCGCAAACCGTTGCTCATATTATCAAAGAATGCGGAGAAGCAGGCATTCAAAATGTGATTGTATTGTCAGCCGGATTTGGTGAGGGTGACGGTTCAGGGAAAGCCCGATTATCCGAAGTAAAGGAAGCGGCACGGCGGCATGGCGTACGGTTTATGGGGCCGAACTGTGTTGGCCTTGTTAGGCCATGGATCGGCATGAACGCAACCTTTCTAAAATCCGCTACGCCCGCCGGCAGATTGGCGGTTATCTCCCAATCAGGCGCACTTTGCTCGGCAATTTCCGATTGGGCTGAACCGCACCATCTAGGGTTTTCAGCGATCGCTTCACTAGGGAACTCAGCCAATATTGATTTTGGCGATGTACTGCATTTTCTGTCGACCGACCCGAAAACTGATGCAATATTACTTTATGTCGAAGGTGTGCGCGACGCTCGGTCTTTTATTAGTGAATTGCGAGCCGCAGCGCAGTTGAAACCGATTATTGTATTGAAGGCTGCCCGACACGTGCAAAGCTCGAAAGCCGCGCATACACATACGGGAGCATTAATCGGCTCCGAGGCCGTGTTTGATGCCGCTTTGGAGCGAGCTGGGGCGGTGCGGGTCCAAACCTTCGGACAACTTTTCGCTGCGGCGGAGATCCTATCGACCAATCGTCGGTCTCGAGGCAATCGTCTCGGCATTATCACCAATGGCGGCGGCGCTGGCGTGCTCGCCGCCGACCGCGCAGGTGATCTACAAATCGATCTTCCCGCACCAACCGATGAAACCATTAAATCCCTTGATGAAATTCTGCCTACCTATTGGTCCAAGGGAAACCCTATTGATATTCTGGGTGATGCCAAACCGGAAATTTTTGGGGCTGTGACCAGTGCTTGCCTGAAAGACAAAAACCTCGACGGCCTTTTGGTAATGCTCACCCCGCAAGCCATGACCGAAGCCACAGAGGCAGCTAAAGCCGTGGTCAATGCCATTCCCAAAAACAACAAGAAGCCGGTGCTGGCCTGTTGGATGGGCGAAACCTCGGTGAGAGATGGGCGGGAGTTTTTGAGCAGCAACGGGGTGGCCGATTTTATAACTCCAGAGCGCGCGGTTGAGGCTTTTTCCTATCTTGCGCAGCATCATAGAAACCAGCAATTGGCATTGGTTACACCCGGACCGCTGGCGGATTCAATCAAACCAGATATCCGAGGCGCGCGCTTGATCATTGCGGGAGTATTATCAGAAGAGCGAACCTCCCTTTCGGACATTGAATCAAAAGCGATTTTGCGAGCGTTCCACATTCCGGTCAATACCACACTTGAGGCGAATTCGGCTTCCAGAGCTTTAATAGCGGCCGAGACCGTTGGCTTTCCGGTGGCAATGAAAATCAATTCGCCGGCAATCACTCATAAGTCTGACGTTGGCGGCGTAAAGCTCAACATCATGAACGCGGCAGATGTGATGGCTGCCTATCACGATATAACTGACTCTGCCCGCACACAGCGCCCGGATGCAACGGTATATGGTGTCACGATCGAGGCGATGGCGAATGACGAAAACGGGCGCGAATTGGTGGTAGGCGCCAGCCGCGATCCTGTTTTTGGCCCGAGTATACTTTTCGGGGCCGGGGGGACGATGGTTGAGATTTTGCGCGATAACTCTGTCGCGCTACCGCCACTAAATGCGATCTTGGCCGAAAGGCTAATCAAGCGCACCAGAGTTTCAAAATTGCTGGAAGCCTTTCGTGACCGCCCAGCTGTAGACCGCGCGGCTGTTATAAATGTTTTGTTGAGGGTATCTGACCTTGTTAGCGAATTGCCTGAGGTCGTGGAAATGGATATCAATCCGCTTTTGGCCGGGCCGGACGGAGTCATCGCGGTTGACGCACGCTTCAGTGTTTCCCGCCCTTCAGCGCGGGCCGGGCAATACGACCATTTGGCAATTTCACCGTATCCGCGCCATTTGGAACAGGAAGGTCATTTATCAGACGGCACGCCCCTTTTAATCCGTCCAATCCGTTCGGAAGACGCAGAAAGCGAACAAAAGTTTGTGCGCGAGTTGTCGGTACAAGCCAAGCAGTTCCGCTTTATGGGAACGCTAAACGAGTTGTCGCCCACCATGTTGGCGCGGTTTACCCAAATTGATTATGGCCGGGAAATGGCGCTGGTGGCCTTAACGGAGGAAGGTGGCAAGTTTGTCCAGCAGGGTGTCGCGCGCTATGTGATCAACAGTGATAACACCAGCTGCGAGTTTGCCATTGTGGTTTCAGACAAGCACCAGCATCAGGGCATTGGCACCAGACTGATGAAGGCCCTTCTGGACGCTGCCCGTTACCACGACCTCAAGGTCATCGAGGGGTCTGTTTTATCCACAAATAAAAATATGTTAAAATTAATGGAGGAACTCGGCTTTTCAGCCAGCCGTGTCCTCGATGATCGTGATGTTTATCATGTCGAACGCATCCTGTAATAAGCTGCCGCTACCCCCTGACTGTGAGGCCCAATGCTTGCTGTAATATCCCACTCTGACTGCCTAAAACACGACGTTGGCCCAATGCATCCCGAAAATGCATCGCGGCTGAATGCCATAAACGACCAAATCATCATGTCGGGAATGGAATTCGTTATCCGGCACTATGACGCGCCGCTTGCTGCGCCCGAGCAGATAAAACTGGCGCATGACCCGGCCTATGTTGACCGCGTTTTTAAAATCGCACCAACAGAAGGCTCGATAGAGCTTGACGGTGATACGGTCATGAGCCCGGGTACGCTCAACGCTGCCTTGCGGGCTTCAGGAGCCGGTATAATGGGTGTTGATCTAGTGATGAAAGGTGAAGCCGGCCCGGTTTTTTGCGCCATTCGCCCGCCAGGGCACCACGCCGAGTATGATAAAGCTATGGGTTTTTGCGTGTTCAACAATATTGCCGTTGCCGCCGCATATGCGCTGAAGGAATATGGCCTTGACCGCATCGCCATTGTCGACTTTGATGTTCACCACGGGAATGGAACCGAGGATATCTTCAAGAACGAGCCACGTGTGCTGTTTTGCTCGAGTTTCCAGCACCCGTTCTACCCGTTTACAGGGCATGAGTCCGATACAGCCAATCTGGTTTCTGTGCCGCTGAGGGCAAGCACCGACGGTCCAGCTTTCCGCCAAGCAATTTCCGAACACTGGCTCCCGGCGCTTGAAGCCTTCAAGCCACAATTTATTTTCATTTCCGCAGGGTTTGATGCTCATATCTCCGACGATATGTCGAGCCTCTCGCTTACAGAAGCTGACTATAGCTGGGTCACCCAAGAGCTTCTGGCGATTGCTCAAAAACATGCCAAAGGTCGTATCGTCTCAATGCTGGAAGGCGGATACGATTTAGGATCGCTGGCACGGAGCGTCGTTAGCCACCTGAAAGCCCTGCTAGGTTAAGACCAGAAGTCGCGGACCCTAGGTCCCGATGTAAGCAGGGTGCCAGTGAAACCAATTCAGAAATCGACTTGGGTACAAAAGTCATTGCTCACGGTAGTGACACGCAGTGCCGCACAATGAACCAATGGAAGCTCTAGGAAAGTTGAAGCGCAGCAAAGCGGTGACCATAGAACATCGGCAAAGGGCAGGAAGTGTCGTTGAACTGGCATAAGGCAAGAGTCTTTTACCAGCTTCACGGCTCTTGTCTGGATGTGTTAATGAGGCTGGTCGACGTCGGGTTGACGCTGACGGTGGGAGCGGTGGACTGGAGAACCTATCATGCATACACCAAACTTACTTGCCATTCGCCCTTCTCAGTCAGCTTGGAACAAAAGTCGAATTATTGGCCAAAAGCGGCCACTGCTTCCACAACGCGTTTGGGCAATCTGAGTGCGATTGGAGATCGCAGAGAAGCATCGCGATCTTGCTCTGTTCAATTTGGCCAATGAGAGCAAACTGCGAGGGTGTGATTTGGTCACGCTGAGGGTGGCTGACGTTTTTGTTGCTGGGCAAGTGAAAGAGCGAACGTCGATCATCCAGAGCAAAACACAAAAGCCAGTTCGTTTTGAAATTACAAATGGCACTCGAAAATCGTTGGCGCGGTGGATGGACGAACCATCGATGGTTGGGTCTGAATTCCTATGGCCCGGTCGCTTCCACGAGCGTCTTCACATTTCAACGCGCCAATATGCGCGGCTCGTTAGGAACTGGGTGACTTCTATTGGTTTGGAGCCAAGCGCGTTTGGGACGCATTCGATGCGGCGCACCAAGGTTTCCAAAATTTACAAAAAGACCGGTAATCTGCGTGCCGTTCTGCTTTTGCTTGGCCATACCAAGATGGACAGTATGGTTAGATACTCGGGCGTTGGGTTGGAAGATGCTTTGGCAATTTCCGAAGCCGTGGAAATTTAGAGCAACGGGCCGTTGTCACAAACGGCCCGTAGCTGCCCTTAGTGTCGATTTCTAATTCTGCAATGCAATTTTCACAATGCAGATACTCACGCGGGTCGCGGCATTTTCAGACAGAAATGGTCAGATATCGTTTGAAATCTACCTTTAAGTCAGCTGTTTGCGCCTTTACATAGCCAAATTGACGTTTGATTTACGCTGCTGGTTCGGACAGTCTAGCTGCATTGGCTTGCAGCAAAGGATTTTCCGATTTTGCCGATATTGCAGACATGGGCAGGTCATCAACGATCCGACCTTCGTCAAGAACCACAATTCTATTGGCCAAGAGCCGCAAGGGGGCAAGGTCATGGCTGACGATCAGCATGGCGGAATTGCATTCAGCATGCACTTTTTTCAACAAATCCACCGTCGCAATTTGCGTGACAAGGTCAAGGGATGACAGCGGCTCGTCTAGGATCAGGACCTTTGACTCCGCGGCCAGTGCGCGTGCCAAGGCAACCCGCTGGCATTGCCCACCTGACAGTGCATGGGGTCTTCTAGCCCAAGTCTCACGGTCAAGACCGAGGTTCTCTAACAGCGTCTCGGCGCGTTGCTGACGGTTAGAGACCGAACCAAGTGCAAACCCGTTGAGGGTTTCCAAAACAGCGGCTTTGGCGCTCAGGAAGGGGCTCAGCGACTGGGTCGGATCTTGCCATAAGTACTGAATCTGCTGGCGCGCATCACCCCTGCCGGGATCGATAGCATCAAGTTCCAACAGAATGCGCCCGGCATCGGGTTGTTCTAGCCCGACAAGGCAGCGGGCGAGCGTTGATTTGCCAGCGCCCGAGCGGCCGATCAGACCCACAACTTCGTTTGCAGCGATCTCCAGATCAACACCGGATAGGATTTCCGAACCGTGAAATGACTTCTTTATGCCTTCGATTTTTAGCATACCGTCTCCAGACTCTGCGCGGCATTGGCAAGGGATTGGGCCGCCGGATGTGTCGCATGGGCAAGGTCGCCT
>DFBP01000036.1:0-5940 GCA_002366685.1 Rhodobacterales bacterium UBA3077
TGGGCTACAAATGGAAAGGCTAAAATACCCAGCACTTATTCAGTAAGGCAAGCCTCTTCGCCGTTCCTGAGGTGGTAAACACAGCCCTGCCCGTGGGGTAAATCCATCATCTCGGCTGGCTCCATCCGGAGCCACAACCCCCGGATAATGGATGACATAATCCCGTGTGACACAATCACCGAAGGCGCGGTTATCGTAGCCAAAAAAGACTCCCCGCGCGCCAAAAGTTCCGGCAGGCTTTCCCCTGTGGGGGAAGTATAAATACGGTGCGATTGGCTCAGCAGCGGCTGCGCGGCGCGTTCCGCCTCAATTTCGGCGCGGGTTTTCCCCTCCCAGTCACCAAAGCCGACTTCCTGAAGCCGGTCATCCGGCTCGGCCACCTGCCCGATCGCGGCAAGGGCGATTTCGGCGGTTCTGAAAGCCCGAAGCTGGGGGCTGGTGAAGCAAGGCAGCTTTCGCGCGCCAAGCTCTCGTTTCAGGATACGCCCCTGCGCTTCGGCCTGCTCCATCCCGAGCGCGGTCAAAGGTGAGTCCTTCCGGCCCTGATAGCGCTTCGCGACATTCCATTCGGTTTGCCCGTGGCGCAGCACATATAGCCCTGGGTATTGTGCCATAATAACCTCGGTGTCGGAAAAGTGGTGGGTGATGAGAGGCTCGAACTCCCGACATCTTCGGTGTAAACGAAGCGCTCTACCAACTGAGCTAATCACCCGACAAGGGGCGTTTTAGAGGGTCCGCCCAGCCACTGCAAGCCCTGAATCACAAAATTTTCAAACTTTATATCAGGACTTCAGCCGTGTTTTACGCAGCTTTCCGGCCTGTTCCAGAATTGGGTAGGCCACGGCCGTAATGTGCGAATGAATGCGCCGCTGGTCGCGGAGCACATCCATATGTAGCGAAGAGGTTGCCACGCTTTCGATCCGACCGTCGCGCAACCGCTCAAGATGGTTTTGCACATATTGCGCCTGCAATTTGTTGACCCGCGTCTTTTCCTTGATCAGCTGCCGTGCCAGCGCCACGTCACCGGAATTGAAAATATTGATCGCCAAAGTCAGGTTGGAAATCAGTCTTGTATTAAGCTCAAGCAGGTCAGCCTGCCCCTCTTTGGAAAAGGTGATTTCCTTTTTCGAGCGGCGCACAAGTGCGCCGAGCAGGCTTTCGATGATATCGCCCATGTGTTCAAGGTTGGTGGTGAACATGAGGATCTCGACCACGCGGTCACTCTCGGGAGAATCGATTTCCTGCCGTGATACGCGGGTCACGTAGGATTTGATCTCGTCATAGAGGGTATCTACCCGGTCATCGAGCTCGATCAGCTCATCCACAGCGGCGTAGTCATCGGTGCGCAAACATTCTGAAACTCCGCGCAGCATTGTGTCTACTGTCTCGGCCATCCGGCCAACCTCGCGCGTGGCACAAGCCAGAGCCAGAACCGGCGTGTTGACGGTTTTTTCATCCAGAAAGCGCGGTTGGTCGTCATCGGTTTGGCTCGCACTGGGTTGGATAACCCGCTCCCAAACCCCGGCTGAAAAACCCACAAGCGGCACAAAAACGAAAGCGAGGCAAAAGTTAAAGAAGGTGTGAAAATTGACCACCAGCCGCGCCGGCTCTTCCGAAATACGGCCGAGCAGGTCTGGCATCATGCCGAGCAGCGGGAAAAAAATTATGGCTCCGGTGATCTTGAAGCCGGCATTGCCAAAAGTAACACGCCGCGCAAGGTCACCTTCATTCAGCGTGGCAACGATCGGAGGGATCACCCCGCCAATATTGGCCCCGATCACCAGCAAGAATGCCAGATCAATGGTGATAACCCCGCCCACGGCAAAGCTCATCACCAACAACACAATCGCGAGGCTTGAATGGGACACCCAGGTGAGCAGCGCCGCCAGCAAAATGGCGATCATCGGTTCGGCGCTGATCGAGGCAAACACATCCTGCAAAATCACCGAATTGCGCAATGGCTCGGAGGTTTGCACAATCAGCGAAAGCGCCAGCAACATCAGGCCAAGGCCAAAAACCGCCCGGCCAAGCTGGCGGGTTTTGCTGCTACGCTTGGGCCCGTGCAGCACCAGCCCCACCAAAACCAGAATGTAAGGCATGAGCGAAAGATCAAATGAAAGCACCTGCGCCACCAGCGTCGTGCCGATATCCGCGCCGAGCATCACCGCCAAAGCCGCCGGTAACGCGATAACCCCGCGGGAGGCAAATGACGAAATGATAAGGGCGGTCGCTGTGGAAGACTGTACAATTAGAGTGACGCCAATGCCGGATAAAAACGCACTAAGCCGGTTGGAAACCGCGCGCCCGACAATCCGGTGAAGCTCCGAGCCAAAGGCGCGGGTAACACCCGAACGCACCATGTATAACCCCCAAAGGAGCAGGCTGACCGATCCGATCAGACGCACAAGGGATTCAGTGGCGCTCATCGGGTGACTTCCAGCAATTGCGCATGGAGTTCCGGTGTTGCGGCGCTAATAACGCGACCGTCTGAGCCAAGGCCAAGCGGTTTACCCTCCCAATCCGAAATCACCCCGCCGGCCGCTATGACCAACGCACAAAGCGGCAGATAGTCATAAGGTTGGAGGTTATAATCGACAACGGCATCAATATGGCCAGCGGCCAGCAATGCGTGCGGGTAGCAATCATAGGCAAAGCGGCGGGTTGCACCGCTTTGGGTGAGGCGGTCATACACAGCCTCATCACCTGCCCGCATATGTTCAGGCTCATTTACATAAAGCACGGCTTTATCAAGCTCTTGCTGGCGTGACGTCTGGATTTTGGAACCATTGAGCTGCGCCACTTCTCCCATACCGGTGTATATTTCGTTCAGTGCCGGCATACCGACAACCCCGATCTTCGGTGCTCCGTTTTCCAGCAAAGCCAGCAAAAACCCGAAGGTTGGATAACCGGAAAGAAAAGAGCGGGTGCCATCTATCGGGTCCAGCACCCAAACGCGCGCTTTATCCAGCCCCTCGGCCCCCTCTTCTTCTCCAAACAGCCCGTCATCCGGAAAATCCTGCGCCAACCGCGCGCGCACAAATTTTTCAACCGCTTTGTCCGCAACGGTTACCGGACTCAGGTCAGCCTTTACCTCGATCCCGAGATCACCCCGAAAATAGCTCATCGCTTCTTTGCCCGCATCCCGCGCGAGGGTGGTAGCGTAATCTAGCAATTCACTATCGGATTTCGGCATCCAAAGGCTCCGTTTTCGACAAAATGTCGCGGCGAAGACCATGCGCCTGTTTGCGACATATTGCCAGTAAAATCGGCGGTTACTTGTATTATTAGGGAAAACAGCCCATATAGGCGCAAATTTAATGACTTCGGAGGTAGCTATGGCTATCCGTTCAAAACTTGCCATCCTTCTGCTCGCGGCGCTCACCGCCTGCACACAGATCTCCCCTATGGAAGCCACGCTTTCAAGCTCGGGCTATACCTCGAATGATCTCGACTGCCTGAGTGAGGCGCTCTACTTCGAGGCCCGCGGCACCACTGTGGCCGGCGAACGCGCTGTGGGTGAGGTTATCCTGAACCGCGCCGCAGATACACGCTTCCCAGCTTCCGTCTGTGGCGTGGTTGACCAGCGCTATAACGGAAGCTGTCAGTTCAGCTACCGGTGCGATTCCATCCCGAATGACCAGTTTTCGGAACCGGCCTCCTTGGCGCAATCCCGCTCGATCGCGCTCGAGTTGCTGATCGACCGTGATGAAGATATCACCAACGGCGCCCTGTTTTTCCATGCCAAGTTTATGGAGCCGGGGTGGTTTAACACACTTTCCAAACGCGGCCAATTTGGCGGAAATATTTTCTACCGCTAAGCTGGATTTGATGCTAGATCAGGCCTATGGCCAAACTCTATTTCAATTATTCGACCATGAACGCCGGCAAGAGCACAATCCTCTTGCAGGCGTCCTATAACTATAATGAAGGCGGGATGGAGACCTATCTCCTGACCGCCAAGCTCGATGACCGCGCCGGTGTTGGCAAAATTGCCAGCCGGATCGGGATTGACGCTCCATCGGATTACTTTTCGCCCGAAAGTGACCTGTTTGAAATGATCAAGGCGCGACAGGCAAAAGGGCCAATCGCCTGTGTGTTTATCGACGAAGCCCAGTTTTTGAGTAAAGACCAGGTTTGGCAACTGGTGCGCGCGGTAGATGACCTTGGGGTTCCGGTGATGTGCTATGGCTTGCGGGTGGATTTCATGGGAGAGCTCTTCCCCGGTTCCGCCGCCCTGCTGGCATGGGCGGACGAAATGCGCGAAGTCCGGACGATTTGCGCTTGCGGCAAAAAGGCAACCATGGTGGTCCGGCAGGATGATTCGGGCCGTGTGCTCACCGATGGTGAACAGGTGCAGATCGGCGGGAACGAGACCTATCTCTCGCTCTGCCGCCGCCACTGGCGAGAGGCCGTTGGCCGTTAAACCACCTGATGCGGCGGCACTTTTCCGTCAAAATAGGCTACAAGATTGTCAATGGCGCGCATTCCCATGGCTATGCGGGTTTCCAGTGTTGCACTACCGATATGTGGCAACAACGTGACATTTTCCATTGCTTTCAACGCCTCGGGCACCTCTGGCTCCCGCTCAAAAACATCAAGACCAGCGCCCGCGATGGTACCGCTTTGCAAAGCCTCAACCAAAGCGGATTCGTCTACGACATCTCCGCGCGCGGTGTTGACCAAATAGGCGGTTGGCTTCATCAATGCCAAGCGTTCGGCATTGATAAGATGGTGGTTTTCAGCATGGCCGGGTACGTGGAGCGAGATCACGTCTGACTGTGCCATCAGGTCTTCAATCGTATCCACATTCTGCGCTTCAGGGATCGCAGAAACATAGACGTTGGAGCGGTTGTAGTATTTCACATTCATCCCGAATCCAAAATGCGCCCGCATGGCCAAAGCTGTGCCGATCCGTCCCATCCCAATTACCCCGAGCGTTTTACCGCGCAACGAAGTCCCGAGACCGGAGGTGAGGTCAAAACCATCCCATTCACCGCGGCGCAACCGGGTTTCGTGCATCCAGACCCGCCGTGTTGCATTCAGAATGAGGGTCATGGCTAGGTCAGCCGTGGCGTCATTCAACACGTCGGGCGTGTTGGTAACCACAACGCCTTCGTCCTCGGCAGCTTCGATATCAATATGGTTGGTGCCCACACCAAAGTTAGCCACAATACCCGCTTTCCGCGCCCCGCCGGCGTGCAAAATCTCGGCGTCGATATTGTCTCCGAATGCACACAAGAGGCCGTCTGCATGCGCCATAGCTTTTATCAGCTTTGGCTTGCTAAAGAGCGTGTCCGACGGGTTAAGCGCCACGGTGAACAGGCTTTTGAGCCGGCGCTCGACAGCTTCGGGCAGCTTGCGGGTGGCAATAATTCTGGGTTTAGCCATGGTTGGCTCCTAGTGTATCCGGCCGCCAAGGGGCACTTCTTGATCAGGTGTCAGCAAAACGATACCGCCAGCGGCATCGGCCGAACCGATCACCAAAAATTCAGACATAAATTTGCCGATTTGACGTGGCGGAAAATTGACAACCCCCACAACCAGCTTTCCCACAAGGGCGTCCGGTGAATAATTGTCGGTGATTTGAGCCGAGGTCTTTTTCTCTCCGATTTCGGGACCAAAATCGACCCAGAGCTTGATCGCAGGTTTACGCGCTTCCGGGTAGGGTTCAGCCTTAACAACTTTGCCCACGCGCATATCGACCTGTAAAAATGTTTCAAAGTCCAGCATGGCCGCCTCGGTTGTCTGGTTGGAATCACGGCACAATAAATGGCGCGGGCCAATTTACTTGTCAATGCTTGCGGTCGGGAAATGAACGCCGAATTAGCTTTCACGTAGCTCCCGTGAACGATTTGCCGCAGCCGCAACCGTTTGCCTGATAAGCGGTTTAAGCCCTGTTTCAGGGTCCATCAACACACGAAGGCCAGCCTCGGTGGTCCC
>DFBP01000036.1:5989-12299 GCA_002366685.1 Rhodobacterales bacterium UBA3077
GCCCTGCACCAGAGACCGTAGCCGTGGCTAGCTTGGTGGCCATTGGTTCCGGTAAACCTTCGGCGATTCCGGCTTCTGTCATCGCTTCGATCATATGGAACACATAGGCAGGGCCTGAACCGGAAAGCCCGGTTACCGCATCCATCTGGCTCTCGTTATCCAGGGGTATCGTCTCTCCGATCCCGTTCAAGAGCGTTTCTGCCAAGCGCATATTCTCTTTCGAAACCAATTCGTTACCTACAATTGCGGTAATGCCTTTACCAATGGCGGCTGGTGTGTTGGGCATGGCGCGAATTATCGGGCTATCCCCCAGTTCCGAGGCCAGCGTATCCAGAGAAATCCCTGCAGCTATTGATAAGTATAGCGTTGAACTACTTTTCACGGCGCGCAATTGCGGCAACGCTTCCTTCATATATTGCGGCTTTACGGCCAGCATACATAGATCAGGGGAATCGGGCAGGCCTTCGTTTAGGTGTAAACCTTCCTCTTTCAACGCGATCAGGCGCTCAGAAGGATATGGCTCCAAAATCCAAACCAGCCGTGGGGCTATCCCGCTCGCGAGCCATCCCTCAAGCATCGCAGAACCCATTTTTCCACACCCGACAAGAACAAGACCATTCTGAATATCCATTGCTTAAGCCCGCCCGTATCCTTCAACAATTGCCATTTCCAGGGCCTCGACCGGGCGCGCATCACCCCAGCTAACCAACTGAAATGCCGGGTATAATTTCTCACAGGTTGCGACGCTGATCCGGAGAACCTCGTCCACCTGCTCCGGGCTGGCCACGGCGCCACCGGCCAGATTAAGACCATAAATAAAAGCCATAGACTGCTGGTCATGCCAATAAGTGAAGGCACCGCTCCAACACCTATCGTTGGCGAGGTTCAGGGTTTCATAAAGCGCCGGGAACCGGTTTTCAGGTGGTGCAAATTCAAAGCTGCACACCAAGCGTAAAGTTTCGTTGGGCTCGGACCAAACAAGGCTGATCGCATATTGTTGCCACAAGCCTTCCACCACCACGGCGATCTGGTCATCATGGGTGCGCTCGAATATCCACTCGCGTGACTGCGCCAACGATTGAACAAGATCAATCGGGTGCAGGTCATCCATTTCCTGAAACTGTGCCATACGCTCCGCCATTTCTATGGGAAGCGCCTATAACTCGTGTGTTTTAGCGCTCGCCATACAATATGTATGGTCGCCCGAAACTTAAGAACTGTAAAGTGATTCTTTGATGCGCTATTTCTGTTGGGCTTCCAGCGCGTCGATTCTTGTTTTTAAAGCTTCGTTTTCCTCACGCGCTTTTTGCGCCATCAACCGCACCGCTTCAAATTCTTCGCGCGAAACAAATTCGCGCTCGGAAAGCCAGCGGTCCATCAGGGACTTCACGGCAGTTTCTGCTTCGGTCCGCGCACCTTGCGCAACGCCCATTGCATTGGTCATTAATTTTGACATATCGTCGAGAACACGGTTGCGTGATTGCATGGCTCGTTCCTTTATCCGAATTTACGAGTATATATAGGCCCGCGCCCAGCAAAATACCATGGGTTTTGACACGAAACAGGAGACTCACCCGGTGCCATTCGCCATTCCCTTTCCAAATATTGATCCTGAACTGTTTTCCTTTGACCTCTTCGGCTTTCATATCGCGCTACGCTGGTATGCGTTGGCCTATATCGCAGGGCTGGTCATTGGGTGGCGATACATGGTGATTTTGGTGCAAAATACTTCCCTTTGGGTCGCTTCACCAATGAGTAAAAAGCAGATAGAAGACCTGATGACATGGATAGTTATCGGCGTTATCCTTGGAGGGCGGCTTGGGTTCGTTTTCTTCTACAACTTCGCCTATTTCAGTGCTAATCCTGTAGATATATTGAAAGTTTGGGAGGGCGGGATGTCCTTCCATGGCGGGTTTATCGGGGTGATCGCGGGTGTTTTCTTCTTTGCAAAGCACAACAGGTTGCCAATATTGAGCGTTGGAGATGTGGTAGCCGCGGCGACTCCTTTCGGGCTGTTTTTCGGGCGTATTGCCAATTTTATCAAACCCGAATTATGGGGGCGGCCAACCGAGTCTGCCCTGGGTGTCAACTTCCCCGATCCGCGCGCACAGATTTGCCCACCCGAGTGGATAGGCGAGTGTCTTCGGCATCCGAGCCAGCTTTATGAGGCCGGTCTCGAAGGCTTGGCCCTCGGAGCGATCATGAGTTGGGTTATTTGGCGCAAAGGTTGGCTGCGCTCGCCCGGAAAAGTTATCGGGCTGTTTTTACTCGGTTATGGCAGCTCCCGCTGGGTGGTGGAGTATTTCCGGCAACCAGACGCTCAGTTTACCTCGCCGGAAAATCCAGTTGGCTACCTGTTCACATTCGCACAAACTGGCGTAACGATGGGGCAATTGCTGTCTCTGCCAATGATAATTCTGGGGGCTTGGATGATCCTGAAAATGAGGCCAAGCACTTGAATCCGCTTCGCAAAATCATCGAAACCGAAATCCGGGAAAACGGACCCATCGGGCTGGATCGCTACATGGAGCTTTGCCTCTCCCATCCGGAATACGGATATTACATGAGCCATCAGCCATTTGGGAAGAGCGGAGATTTCACGACTTCGCCGGAGATCAGCCAGATGTTTGGAGAGCTAATCGGGCTATGGCTAGTGCATATGTGGCAAGAGCTCGGCGAACCGAACCCTTTTGCCTTGGTTGAGTTGGGACCCGGTCGCGGAACCCTGATGGCCGACATTTTGCGGGTGGCAAGGCTCCACCCTGCCTTTCTGAGCGCCGCGCAAATATTTCTTCTCGAAAGTAGCCGCAAGTTACAAACGGAACAAACGAGCCGCTTACAAGATTTCGAGGTAACATTTTTGGATACGGTCTCCGATATCCCTGAAATGCCGATAATCCTTGTCGCAAACGAGTTTTTCGATGCGCTACCGGTCCGTCAATTTGTAAAAAACGACTTTGGATGGCAGGAACGAATGCTCAATGAGAAGTTCGAAATTTGCTTAGCCAAAACCATAGAGATGGCGGAGTTGGACAAGCGGTTTGAGGGGGTTGAAACGGGTAGGATTGTGGAAGTGAACTTGGCAGGTGAAACGATTTCTGATGTGATCACAAAAAAGATAACCGCACAATCCGGAGCCGCACTGATTGTAGACTATGGAGAGTTTGACGGGGTTGGGGATACAATGCAGGCCGTTAAAAACCATCACCTTGTCAACCTTTTTGACGATCCGGGCACGGCCGATGTATCGGCGCATGTCCGGTTCACGGATCTAGTTCAAAACGGAGTGTCACATGCGTTCACGACACAACGAGATTTTTTAAGCCAGCTAGGAATAGATACGCGCCGACAAGTGTTGGAATCCAAGTCTGGGTTTGATTTAGGGGGCGCTCAGGAGAAATTGATAGGAGAGGATAATATGGGTTTACTTTTCAAAGTGTTAGCGATTTCTTCCCTGCCGTTGACTGATGCTCCGGGATTTCAAAAATGAATTTGGAACCTACTAAATCTGTTTTGCTCGGTTCTGCCTCGCACGGTTTTTTTACCAGAGTTGGCGGTGTATCCGAGGGGATTTTTGCTGAACTGAATTGTGGATACGGCTCACCAGAAGACCGGACCATAATTCAGCAAAACCGAAAGCTCATAGCCGCAAATATCGGGGTATCTGAGGACCGGCTGTTTTCGGTCACGCAGACCCATTCAGCAAATGTGATCACAATTGATGATCCTATGAATTTTCGACCCGCTACCGAAGCGGACGCGATGGTCACAAACCGGGAAGGAATTGCACTTGCTGTGCTAACAGCCGATTGTGCCCCCATTCTTTTTCACGATGTTAGCACAGGTGTCGTAGGGGCGGCTCACGCTGGATGGCGCGGCGCTTTTGGCGGAGTTCTTGAAGCAACTATTGAAAGCATGTGCGCATTGGGGGCTGTGCGCCACCAGATCAATGCTGTGGTCGGGCCTTGTATCAGCCAAAAGAATTATGAGGTCGGGCAAGAGTTTTTTGAAGCGTTTTTGGACAGCAATCAGAGGTTTTCCCGGTTTTTTGTGAATGCGCCAAATGAAAAGTATCTTTTTGACCTGCCGGCCTTTGTGTTGGAACAACTGCGCACACAGGAGATTGGCCAAACGGAATGGACAGGTCATTGCACTTATGCTGACCCCAAGAGGTTTTATTCTTACCGATATTCACAGCACAATAACCTGCCGAGCTACGGCCGCCTTTTGTCTGTGATCACAAAATAGGTATTATGATTCAACGCGTTGCTCAAGAATGTCGAAGGGTACACCTGGTTCATCTTTACCACAGCGGATAACGAGAGATGTTTTAACACTCGCAACATTGGGAGCTGATGTCAGCTCTCTGGTCAGAAAATCCTGAAAAGTGGAAAGATCCGGGGCGACACATTTAAGAATGAAGTCAATCTCCCCGTTGAGCATGTGGCACTCGCGCACCAATGGCCAATCTTGCACACGATTTTCAAAATCGACAAGGTCAGATTCGGCCTGCGAGTGAAGCCCGACCATCGCAAAAACCTGAACCTCGAAGCCGAGGTTTCGAGTGTTTACGTCTGCGTGATATCCTTTGATAAAACCCAGTTCCTCAAGCGTTCGAACACGGCGCAAGCAAGGCGGTGCCGAAATTCCAACGCGCTGTGAAAGCTCCACATTTGTCATACGACCATCCGATTGTAACTCGGCGAGAATTTTCCGGTCAATCGGGTCGAGTTTAGTATGGGGCATTTCTATCCTGACAATTGGCAAAGTATTCTCCTTATTACCTAACCCCGCAGATTTTCGCAATATTATTTCGCAACGTCCGGCTGTTTCGGCTGAGATTTTCAAGTGTCGCAGGGGCTTCAAACCTTGCTGTGCACACCCTATATTGGGGACAACCAATTTATCGAAGGCTTTGAAAATGAGTGAAACGAAACACACAAAATTGTTGATTATCGGCTCCGGACCAGCCGGATATACCGCAGGGGTTTACGGCTCACGCGCTATGCTCGAACCGGTTCTTGTACAAGGGATCCAGCCCGGCGGGCAGTTGACAATCACAACAGAAGTTGAAAACTGGCCTTCACGCAAAGAAGTCCAAGGCCCTGATTTGATGTCAGAAATGGAAGATCATGCACGAGAAGCCGGAACCGAGATCATCGCGGATCACATAAGCGATCTGGATCTTTCCAAACGCCCGTTCACCGCAAAAGGTGAAACCGGAACAACCTACATCGCGGATTCGGTTGTGCTCGCGACAGGGGCTCAGGCCAAATGGCTGGGAATGCCATCAGAGGAAAAATTTAAGGGCTTCGGCGTGTCAGCTTGTGCAACCTGCGACGGGTTTTTCTATCGCGGCCAAGAGATTGTAGTGATCGGTGGTGGCAACTCGGCCGTTGAAGAAGCCTTGTTTCTGACGAACTTCGCTTCGAAAGTTACCCTTATTCACCGGCGCGGCGAGCTGAGGGCTGAAAAAATCCTGCAAAATCGCCTCCTCAACCACGAAAAAATTGTGCCGCTCTGGTTTCATGAGCTTGAAGAGGTTTATGGTTCTGACCAACCGCTTGGGGTTGAAGGGGTTAAGGTTAAGCATGTTGAAACCGGCGAAATCACCGATATTCCATGCAAAGGTGTTTTTGTTGCGATCGGGCATGCGCCATCCAACGAGCTCGTGAAAGACACGCTTGAAACCCATATGGGCGGCTATGTGGTCACAAAACCTGACAGCACGGCAACCTCCATTCCGGGCGTTTTTGCGGCTGGCGATATTACCGACTACAAATACCGTCAGGCGATTACCTCTGCGGGAATGGGGTGCATGGCAGCGCTCGAAGCGGAGCATTTTCTGGCAGAGCAGGAATAGAGTTCAATTCAGTCAGCTCAACGGCAACTGAATTGTTAAACAACCCTTGGTATTGGGACTAAATGGCGTTACACAGCGTTATTTAGTCCTATCTAACCAACGGATTACCATGTTGAACCTGACCCCCATCCCCGAGCTTTTTGTATCTTACGACAGCGCAGAAAAGCTAAAACTTGAAGCGGCTGAGCTACCAAGCTGGGACCTATCTCCACGGCAAGTATGCGACCTTGAGCTCCTGATGAATGGCGGATTTAACCCGCTGAAGGGTTTTTTGGGGAAAGAGGACTACGATTCTGTTGTCGAAAACATGCGACTGGCAGATGGTACACTCTGGCCGATTCCGATCACATTGGATGTTTCGGAGAAATTTGCCGAGAGCGTTGAGGTCGAGCAAGATATTGCCCTTCGCGATTCTGAAGGTGTTATTTTGGCAATTCTCTCGCTGTC
>DFBP01000036.1:12353-14063 GCA_002366685.1 Rhodobacterales bacterium UBA3077
AATTACCTTCATAATCATGCAGGTAGCGTATATTTGGGCGGCGCCGTTATCGGGATTCAGGCACCGGTTCACTATGATTATCGCCGCCGTCGGGACACGCCTAACGAACTACGCGCCTATTTCCGGAAAATGGGTTGGCGCAAGGTCGTTGCTTTCCAAACACGCAATCCACTTCACCGTGCCCATCAGGAACTGACCTTCCGAGCCGCCAAGGAAACGCAGGCGAACCTGCTGATCCACCCAATTGTGGGAATGACCAAACCCGGTGATATTGACCATTTTACCCGCGTCCGGTGCTATGAAGCTGTACTTGATAAATATCCGCAATCCACCACGGCCATGAGTTTGCTAAACCTTGCGATGCGCATGGCTGGCCCGCGTGAGGCGGTCTGGCATGGATTGATCCGGAAAAACCACGGTTGCACCCATTTTATTGTTGGCAGAGACCACGCGGGGCCCGGCAAAAACACTTCTGGCGAAGATTTTTACGGCCCCTATGACGCGCAGCAGCTTTTCAAAAAGCACGAAGCCGAGATCGGCGTGGAAATGGTGGACTTCAAACACATGGTCTATGTGCTTGAAAAAGCTCAATATGAGCCTGTTGATGAGGTCGCCAAAGATATGACCGTCTTGAATATATCCGGAACCGAATTGCGGAGACGGCTTTCTGAAGGGTTGGAAATTCCAGACTGGTTTTCCTTCCCGGCTGTTGTAGATGAGCTTCGCCGTACGCGCCCGGCCCGCCATAAACAAGGCTTTACCGTATTTTTTACAGGCCTCTCCGGATCGGGAAAATCTACGATTGCCAACGCACTTATGGTGAAGCTGATGGAAATGGGCGGTCGGCCGGTGACCTTGCTTGATGGCGATGTCGTTCGTAAAAACCTGTCATCCGAACTTGGGTTTTCAAAAGAACATCGCGACCTCAACATACGCAGAATTGGCTATGTGGCATCCGAAATAACCAAAAACGGTGGGATTGCGATCTGCGCCCCGATCGCGCCTTACACCACCACTCGCCGCGCTGTAAGAGAAGACATCGAGGCATTTGGCTCGATGGTTGAGGTACACGTAGCGACATCACTGGAAGAATGCGAACGGCGTGATAGAAAAGGCCTCTATATGCTTGCAAGGGCCGGTAAAATAAAAGAATTTACTGGTATTTCTGATCCGTATGAAGAGCCTGTAAACGCTGAACTGACAATTGACACAGAGAATGTTGATGTCGACAACTGCGCGCATCAGGTTATTTTGAAGCTCGAGCAGATGGGATTAATTGCCGGTTAGCGATTGTTGATTTCTATCTTTTGGGCATGGGCTTGCGGGGCTTCTCTTTGCAGTTCGATATGGAGCAATCCGTTTTCCATATAGGCATGGAGAACATCAACACCATCCGCGAGCACAAATGCGCGCTGAAATTGGCGTGTGGCGATGCCTCTGTGTAAAAAGGTTTTGTCACTTGAGTCATCGTCCCGTGCGCCTTTGACCAAAAGCTCACCGCCTGCCAATGTGATTGAGAGGTCTTCATCGCCAAACCCTGCAACCGCCAGCGTGATCCGAAACGCGTTTTCACCTGTTTGTTCAATATTGTAGGGCGGGTAGCCATCATTTTTGGCGCTCCGTTCGACCTGACGGTCAAGCTGTTCGAAACCGAGCAAAAACGGGTGGTTGGCGAAACTTGATTTGCCCATGTCAAAACCCCTGTGAAAG
>DFBP01000036.1:14191-16373 GCA_002366685.1 Rhodobacterales bacterium UBA3077
ACGCCAGACCGGCTGTTTGATTATGCCGAAAAGGCCGTTGCAAATCAGATCAATGTCATTATCGCTGGTGCCGGTGGTGCTGCCCATTTGCCCGGAATGTTGGCTGCAAAGACCCGCGTGCCGGTGCTGGGTGTTCCGGTCAAGAGCTCCATCCTCTCAGGCTGGGATTCTCTGCTTTCCATTGTTCAGATGCCCAAGGGTATTCCGGTTGGAACACTGGCAATTGGCCCAGCGGGTGCGGCAAATGCCGGACTTCTGGCCGCTGCGATCTTGGCAAACACGGATGCTGAACTAGCCGAACGTCTTGATATTTATCGCAAAAACCAAACTGAAGGCATTTCCAAGGAGCCTGAGCTTGGCTAAAACAATTGGCATTCTGGGCGGTGGTCAACTCGGGCGGATGCTGTCTATGGCGGCCGCGAGACTTGGGGTTAAAACACATATTTTTGAACCCCTCCCCAATCCTCCGGCGGGGGACGTTGCGTCAAAAGTCACCACAGCAGATTATTCAGATGAGGACGCCCTTAAAGCGTTTGCAATGAGTGTTGACGTCGTGACTTACGAGTTCGAGAACATTCCAACTGAAGCGCTCGATATTATCGAGTCTTTCTGCCCTGTCTATCCGGGGCGCAACGCTCTGGAAACGTCGCAGGACCGTCTTGCAGAAAAGCGGTTTTTGGAGGGCATTGGCCTATCGGTTGCGCCTTATGCGCAAATTGATAGTCTGAAAGACCTCGAAGGGGCTTTGGAGGAGATCGGCGTGCCGGCTATCCTAAAAACGCGTCGGTTCGGATATGACGGTAAGGGGCAGTTTAAAATCGTGGCGAAAAATCAAGCGGTTGAAGCGTTTGATTCGATTAAGGGTGCGCCAGCTGTCTTGGAAGGATTTGTCCGGTTTGAGCGGGAAATATCAATAATTGCCGCGCGCAACAAAAATGGCGAGATTTCCAGCTTTGATCCGGGCGAAAACATCCATCTTGATGGCACTTTGCATTCCACAACGGTGCCGGCATCGCTTTCACATGCTCTGCAAACGGATGCGGTATTGCTGGCAGCACGCGTTTTAAACGCTTTAGACTATATCGGTGTAATGGGTGTTGAACTCTTCGTTACGCAAAATGGTTTAACGGTAAACGAAATTGCGCCGCGTGTTCACAATTCCGGCCATTGGACGCAAAACGCCTGCTTGATTGACCAGTTTGAGCAGCACATTCGTGCTGTTTTGGGTGAGCCTTTGGGCGATGGTCAACGGCACAGCGACTCTGTGATGACCAACTTAATTGGCGAAGATGTCAACCATTTGGAAAAATTCAACAATTATGCGCTTCACCTCTATGGAAAAGCAGACATAAAGGCGGGCAGGAAAATGGGGCATATCAATCAGATAAGCCCCAAAAGCACCTAACAGGTTATTCAGAATTGTTTATGGTTTAACCGTAAACCGATTCTTTGCCGAACTTCTTGGCGAGCATATAATATATAACAGCGCGGTATTTATTCCGGTTTGATTTGCCGTAGGTTTCGATCGCTTCATCGATAGCGGCCATCAGTTCCGGGCCATCAGCCAAACCGAGCTTTTTCACGAGAAAGTTGTTTTTAACAGTTTCGAGCTCAGATTTTTGCGAACCGGCCACCGTTGAGGCATCTGCGTCATAAATTGACGGGCCACAGCCGATGGTTACTTTAGTTAACAAATCCATATCCGGCGTCATGCCGCATTTGTCTTTTAAGTCAGATGCATAGACTGCGATCAGATCGTCTCTTTTACCCATTTGGGATCTCCTCACTTGGTTTATAGATTTGAGGCTAGTCTATTCACGGATTCAGCGCAACATATTGTAGCTTTTGACCGCTCGGGCAGGATATGAATAGACAGAAATCCACCGATCTCCTAAGAAACCCTAAAAACGAGAGCCTAATCACGCAAGCAGCCTAAAGTTGTCACTATATACGAACGCTAATCGGGAGATACGGTGGTGCGTTAAACTCGGTCCGCTCCGATGATCTCTCCGCGGTCCCGATTTCCGAACTGGTTTCGCGCAATCCTGAGATGGGTACGGTGAACTTCGTAGCAAAAAGGTGCATGCAACGTAAAAAATTGTGTAATCTTCTCGGGGTATCTGTATCAAAATTTGATGTAATCGAACTTAGTGAGGCTTTCGCGGCTCATGAACTTGCAGTT
>DFBP01000036.1:16480-16680 GCA_002366685.1 Rhodobacterales bacterium UBA3077
GGCCGCGCGACACATCTGAATGAGGTTATGTGCCTCTTCAGGCGGGAAGTATCCGCGGTGCTTGTAAATGTTGATACGGGTTTCGAACCCTTCGGCATCTGCCTCGGGGTGAAACTGGGTCGCGTAAACGTTTTTCTTGAAGCGAACCATTTGGAACGGGCAGGTTGGAGAACTAATCAGGTGAGTGCAGCCGTCCGGCA
>DFBP01000128.1:0-7978 GCA_002366685.1 Rhodobacterales bacterium UBA3077
TGTCGTGACCGACCATCAATTCAGTCAGCCAACCCAACTGGCCCATTTCCAGCCATTACCCCTGCGGGGCAATAACCGCGCAATCGCTCAGTTGCGACTGCAAGCGGTCGCAGGCTTTGGCGGCGGAGGTGGCGCTCATGCCGACAAATCGGGCCTGAAACATCGACACGCCCTGCACGGTTTCGCGCGTGATACTGCGCTGGGCACCGCCGAAGCTTTCGATATCAACCAGCGCGGTTTGAATCAGGAGGCGCTCCGCTTGCCCGCGGTTTCTGAACGCGCCAACCTGCACGGAATAAGCGCCGGCGGCATCTGGCGAGGTTGTGCGGGCCGGCAAAATAGTTTCAGGCACCGGCTCGACCGCCGCAAGGGCGACAGAGCCCCCGAATGCGGGGCGGCGGAGCGGGCGGGCAATACCGGGTTGCGTTTGGCCCGGTGCGCTCACAAATTTGGCCCCGGGGCTGACAGGTGTGCCTTCCAATGCCGCCGATATTGCGGCTTCAATGGCGGCGGCCTGAACGGCTTCGTCCACATTGCGGGCCATAAGCACGGCCACCGTTTCACTGCGCCGGACCGGACGATCAGCACGAAGCACGCGCCCGGATTGAACCGTTACAACCCGTGTATTGGGGTTGAGGCTAAGGCGCGGCAGAGCCACCACAGTTGCCCGAGAGGGGGCGCGGTTAAAACCCATATCCATCAGCTCGGAAACGCGGCCATTGCGCTGAACGGTGGAAGTGCCGCCAAACATCGAAACGATAATGCGTTCGTTGCCGCGACGGGCCGAGGCCACAAGGTTGTAGCCGGCCGCATTGGTGTATCCGGTTTTGATTCCGTCCGCGCCCTCATAAGAATCAAGGAAGCGGCTGTTGGTGTGGCGCACGCGGGCCACGCCTGCATCGGCGGTGCGCCGCGAGAACAGGTTGTAATAGGCCGGATGGTCATAAAAAACCCGCTGCCCGAGGATCGCCATATCCCGCGCTGTTGAATAGTGCCCGCTCTGGGTTAACCCGTGCGCGTTGCGGAACTGGGTGTTGTTCATGCCCATGGCATGGGCGGTTTCGGTCATATAGGCGGCAAATGCGGCTTCGGAACCGGAGATCGCCTCGCCGATGGCCGTGGCGGCATCATTGGCGGATTTGATCGCGGCAGCGCGAATGAGGTGGCGCAGGGAAATGCGCTGCCCGCGGCGCAACCCGAGCTTGGACGGCGGCTCCGACGAGGCGTTGGCCGAGATCGTGATCATCTGGTCAATGTCCATCCGCCCGGATTCGATTTCGACAAAAGCCAGATAGAGGGTCATCATTTTGGTCAGGGAGGCGGGGGCCAGCTGCCGGTCCGCGCTGCGCGAATGCAGCACCTCACCGGTGCGGGCATCCATCACCAAAGCGGCATAGGGCGCGGACCATGCGGTCGCCCCCGATAACACCAGAATAAACGCGAGGCTGACCGCGCGAAGGTATTGTTTCATCATTTGAATGGCTCGTCTGCTCGATTTGCCTATCGGCCCGAATTTCCGGTGCTCGATATGTGTGAGGTAAATCTAGCAAACCCTTGCAGAAATAGAAAGAATTATTTTTATGGTGCACCGCACAAAAATCCTTGACGCAGCGCAGCATAACCCCTATATTGGGGTCAGAAGATAGAAACCTAATTGGAGAAGCCCAATGACTGCTGCAAAAAAATCCGCCAAAACCACCCAAAAAGCCGAAGAAATTTTCTCGGACGCCCAAAAAACTCTTGAAACCGGAATTGAAAAATTCGGCAAAGGCTTTGAAGAAGCCGCTGCTTTCGGTCAGGAAACAATGGACGCCATGATGCAATCTTCGGAAATTGCTGCCAAAGCTGCCGAAGAAATGAACGCCGACATCGCGGCCTTCTCGAAAAAATCTTTCGACGAAACCGTAGCGGCTGCCAAAGACATCGCGACAGCCAAATCGCCAACCGAGCTTTTTGAAAAGCAAACCGCTTTTGCAACCAGCGCTTTTGAAGGTTTTGTGGCTCAAGCCACCAAATGGAATGAAGCCATGGTTGCCGCTGCCAAAGACTCGATGGAGCCTGTTGGCAAGCGCGTAAACGCCGCTTCGGACATGATGAAATCTTACACCGTATAAGCGGCGTGAAATTATGAATTTGGAAAAGGGGGCTTGTGCCCCCTTTTTTATTGCGCAGGAATAGAATATATAGAGCTCCGCACTGCCAAGGATAAAGGCCCTCATGAATTTTGAGCCCATAGTGATGAGCGAAGGTGAACCGCCCGAAGACGGGGTGGACCTGCTGACCCGCCCTGTTGAGAAAACCGAAAAGCCGCCGCTTTACAAGGTGTTGTTGTTGAATGACGACTACACGCCGATGGAATTTGTTGTGCATATCCTCGAGCGCTTCTTCGGGCTGAACGCCGATGCGGCACAAGGGATAATGCTGACCGTGCATATGAAGGGGCTGGCGGTTGTGGGGGTTTACTCCCACGAAATAGCAGAAACAAAAGTGACGCAAGTGATGGATTATTCCCGCCGAAACCAGCACCCTTTGCAATGCACGATGGAAAAAGAATAGCACCGCTGTGAGCCATTCCCCCCGATTTTTAGCCCCGTTTGAGCAGGGCTTGCTGGACGTGCCAAAAGGCAACCTATTGGTGATCCGCGCACCGGATGCCATGGGCCTTTCAGATTTCCCGAATGTGACCGTGGAGCAAAGCTTTGCTCCGGTGTTCAACAGGTTCGAAAACACCGGTATCGACGTGACCCCACGGGCCGAAGGCCGGTTTGCCATGGTTATGGTGAACCTGACCCGCTCGCGGCCAGAAAACCTGTGCAACATCGCGCGGGCGTGTGAGATGTCTGACGGTGTGGTTCTTGTGAACGGCGCCAAAACCGACGGAATCGAGAGCTTGTTGAAGCAGGTTCGTAAGGAAACCACGGTCGAAGTCATTTCAAAGGCGCATGGCAAGGTCTTCTGGTTTGACGCCACGCCGATGCCAGAGGCTTGGCTTGAAGCCGGAAAGCTGGCGGAAAACCAAGCGGGTTACCTGACCGCGCCGGGCATGTTTTCCCATGAAAAAATTGATTCCGGCAGTGCGTTGCTCGCCCCATATTTGGGTGGGCTGAAAGGCCGTGTTGCAGACCTAGGCGCCGGATGGGGCTGGTTGGCCGCGCAGGCTATCGGGCCGGAGGTGGAAGAACTGGTGCTTTTTGAGGCCGAGCAAAAAGCGCTGGATGCGGCTCGACAAAACCTCGACGACCCGCGGGTGCAATTTGTCTGGGCGGATGTTTTATCCCTGCCCAAAACCCCGCCCTTTGACGCGGTCATTTCCAATCCACCCTTTCATCAAGGACGCGCGGCTGAGCCGGAACTCGGGGTCGGGTTTATTCAGGCAGCGGCCAAAATACTGAAGCCCAAGGGTCGGTTTTTGATGGTGGCAAACCGGCAGCTTCCCTATGAGCACGCGCTGGATGCTGCCTTCCGCAAGTGGGAGATATTGGCACAAACAGGCGGGTTCAAGATTTTTGGCGCGAGTTTACCCAAGCGTTAACAACTAGCTTGAGCGGCCCAACTACCGTATGAATACGGGTGAACTGAGAATCATCGGAGGGCCAATGGCCGCATCTATCTCTGGAAAATCGGTTATCGTGACCGGAGCTGCCAACGGGGTTGGCTTGGCGATTGCACGGTTGTTTGTGGCCAACGGCGCCAATGTGCTGCTGGCTGATATGGACGAAGACAAGCTCGACGAAGAAGTGGCCTTACTGGCGGAAAACGCCGGGCAGGCGGTGAGCTTTACCGGCGATTTGCGCGAAAAACTTACGGTCAACAACCTGATGGCGGCAACGATTGATGCCTTTGATCGGGTTGATATTCTGGTCAATGCCAGCCGCCAAGTGCTGCCGAGTGATCCGTTTGACGGCTCGAATGATGGGTTCGAGTTGATGATGCACCAGAACGCGACTGTCAATATGCGGATTTGTCAGGCGGCGGCCAAGCGAATGATCTCGCAAAAAGATGGTGGCGCCATTGTGAACCTGTCTTCAATTGCCGCGCAGGATTGCGTGGCGAATTCGGTAGGGTATAGCGTGGCCTCAGCGGCGCTGGACCAGCTAACCCGCTCGCTTGCCGTGGCCTATGCGCCGCATAATATCCGTGTAAACGCGGTGGCGCTGGGAAGCATTATGAGCGGCAGTTTGCTATCCATGATCGCCGAAGATGAAGACCTGCATGACGAAGTTGTGGCGGCCACGCCGATTGGGCGAATCGGGGAGGCCGACGAGGCGGCCGAAGCCGCGCTGTTTCTGGCTTCAGATTGCGCCAGTTTTATTACAGGCCAGATATTGGCGGTTGACGGCGGGCGCTCGCTGCTCGACCGGATGAGCAAGCTCGCCTATTGAGGCCTGCGGCCGGTGGCCTCGCTTTGCTCGGCTTGGGGCGCTGCCCCCTTTGGCCGCTGGCCAAATTCACCCGGGATATTTGAACAATTTGGATTGTGGGCTGGTTTAGCGAAGCCGGGCCAGAAGTGCGGCTGAGGCAAAGCCGTCGGCCTCCAAACCTGCGTTTCGCTGGTAGGCAATGATGGCGCTTCGGGTTTTGGCACCCGCTACGCCATCGGTGCCGCCGGTAGAGAAGCCTGCGTCGGTCAGGCGGGTTTGGAGCTCGACGATTTGTTCGCGGGTGAGGTCGGCTGCGTCCCGCGCCCATGGTTGAACAAATTCACCGCCGCCAGCGATCCGGTCGGCTAGATGGCCGACCGACATCGCATAGGAGACCGAATTATTGTAGCGCTGGATCACGCGGAAATTTTTATAGACGGCAAAGACGGGATTGCCGGCTCCGGCAGGCAGCAACAGCGCGGCTTCACTATAATTTGGCAGCGGGCCACCCCCGGCGCGGCGCACGCCGAGGTTTCGCCACGTGGCACCACTTTGGCGATTGTTGATATCGGCCAGCGCATAGTTGAACCCTTCGGGTAGGGTGACCTCGACCCCCCAGGGCTGGCCATGGACCCAGCCGTTTTGCCGGAGGTAGTTTGCCGTGGAGGCCAGCGCGTCAGCCGGGTTATCGCTCCAGATATCGCGTGTTCCGTCGCCGTCATAGTCAGCGGCCAGCGCCCGAAAGCTGGTCGGGATAAATTGCGTGTGGCCCATGGCCCCGGCCCAGGAGCCAACCATATCGGAGCGGCTCACCTCGCGCGCTTGCAGGATTTGCAGGGCTGCGATGAGCTGGCGCTCGCCGTAGTTGCGGCGGCGGCCGTCATGGGCGAGCGTGGCCAGTGCCTCAACGGTATAAAAACTGCCCCGGTTTTGGCCGTAATTGCTTTCGACCCCCCAGATCGCCACGATGATTTCTGAATCCACCTTATAGCGGTTTTCGATCCGGCGGAGCAGGTTGCGCCGCTGGCGGTGCGCCTGCCGCCCCTGCCGCAGGCGGGTGGAGGAGACAGCCGTTTCAAGGTACTCCCAGATCGGTTTGCTGAATTCGGGTTGGTAGCGGTCGTGCTCGACAACCTGCGCGTTGGGCACAACGCCGCGAAAGGCGGAATCAAACAAGGATGATTCGACTCCGGCTTGCAGGGCGCGGGCCCGGAAACTCTGTTTCCAGAGTTCAAAGCTGCTTTGGGCAGTTACTGGAAGGTTGCCGGAGAGAAAAATAACGGTGGCGCAAAAGAAAAGTTTGGGGATAAAATTCATGGGAGTGTTGAAAACCTGCGAATAGGACGGGTGAACGGGAGCGTTTCGGTGGAAAAATATTTATCGAAATGACGAGAAATTACAAAATTATTTGGGACCAACTTTATGCATATTACCAGAAGAAACTTTATCAAGGCAACCGGAGCCGGCGTATTCCTGCCGGCAATCACGGGGCGGGCTTTTGCGGCGGAAGGTGGCGCACCGCTGCCCGTTCCCGAGGTGATGGACCTGAGTGGGGGCACCATGGGGGAGCTCACCGCGAGGCTTGGCAGCGCGAACATGTTGCAGGGGCGGGCGACGCAAACGGCGGGTTATAGCGCCGATTATCTCGGCCCTTTGATAAGGGTCAAACGCGGGGAAACCGCGCGGCTTAAGCTGGGGAACAGTATAGTCGAGCCGGTTTCGGTGCATTGGCACGGGATGCATATTGATGGCGCGCAGGATGGCGGGCCGCATACGCCGTTGAACCCGAACGCGGTTTTTGATGCGGCGCTGTATGTGGACCAACCCGCCGCTACGCTCTGGTATCACTCCCATATTATGGAGCGCACAGCGCCGCATGTGTGGTTTGGGCTTGCCGGCATGTTATTGGTGGATGACCCGGATGCCCCCGATTCCGGCCTGCCGAGCACCTATGGCGAGGATGACCTGCCGTTGGTGGTGCAGGACCGTATTTTTGGCAATGACGGCAATCTTGTTTATGCGCCGCGCGGGCCTTCATTGATGCATGGCTACCGTGGAAGCGAAATATTGGTGAATGGCGCGATACGGCCCGAGGCGACTGTGCCATTGGGGATGGTGCGGTTGCGGATATTGAACGGGTCCAATGCGCGGATATATCATTTTGGGTTTGAAGATGGGCGGCAGTTTGCGCAGGTGGCATCTGATGGTGGTTTGTTGCCCGCGCCGGTGCGGATGAACACCCTGACGCTGGCCCCCGCAGAGCGCGCCGAGATCCTGGTTGATTTCAGCAGTGGCGCCCCTGTGCGACTGCTTTCGGGGCCGGATGACAACTCCCCGATGGCTGGCATGATGGGTGGCATGGGCCGGATGAGCGGCATGATGGCCAGCCCCGACGCGGACGAAAGCGGCGATTTCGAGATCATGCGGTTCTCGGTAAATAGCGGGTTGGCTGGCAAGGTGACGACGCTGGCCAATACCATTGCCGGTGCCCCCGCGCCCGATTTTGGCGAACCGGTTCGGCGGCGGCAGTTCCGGCTCGATATGATGGGCGGTGGTATGGGCGGTATGATGATGGGCGGCGGGCATGGAATGTCGATCAACGGGGAATCGATGGATATGGCCGTGATCAATGAAGAGGTTAAGCGCGGCGAAACCGAGATATGGGAGATTTCTTCCACCGAGATGATGCACCCGTTTCATGTGCACGGAACGTCGTTTCAGGTTCTTTCCGAAAACGGGGCGCCGGTAGACTCCACTGCGCTAGGCTTGAAAGATGTAGTGCTGGTCGAAAACACGGCCGAAATATTGGTGCGGTTTGACCGGACCGCAGATGCCGCGACACCGTATATGTATCATTGCCATATTCTCGAACATGAAGATCTGGGTATGATGGGGCAATTTACGGTGACTTGATCGGGGGTGTAGGTTTGCACATACGGGCGGCGTTTAGATAGGTCACGCCATCTTTTCGCGGAATAGCTTCTTGACTTTATTTGCCAACAATCCTGAGCTAGAGTCAGATATATCGACTTAAAACAGCTCCAGAATCCCGACCTTTCCTTTCTCAAGACTAGGCTGACGACATTGACAAATGATGGCACCAAGCCCGATGATCTTCTCGATGAAGTTGATGCATTGCGCACTGAAGTAGAGCGATTCAACAATCATAGGTTTGTTCGAATTCAAAATTCTCCTTGGCGGCTATTTTTCTATCGTTTTATCCTGGGGGTTGCCACAGGCTTTGGCACCGTTTTTGGGGCCACGGTTATGGTCTCCTTTGCCATTTATTGGCTGCAGGGCATAGACTGGTTGCCGTTGATTGGTGATTGGGCCGGGCAGATTGCTACGGAAATGAAGGCGGGAACCGAGTAAGCCTCACAGCGAATGATTTCGGAATTTTGGCTGGTTGTCAGTTTTCGCAAACCTGTTTGCAAAAACAGCAATTCAGGTTTCAAAACGGGTAGAGGTCGTTGAAATTTACACTCCCCGCGACATGGTTAAGTTTTCCGCTTCACCTTCCGGCTGATCTTACGTTTGTTCGCTTTAGCGCGGGTTTTGCCGCGCGGGCTGGTATATTTTTTGCGCCCCTTTTTGCCAGCGGGCAGGGCTTTGCCATC
>DFBP01000128.1:8027-15214 GCA_002366685.1 Rhodobacterales bacterium UBA3077
AGGGTGCGGCTGTCTTCATCATAGATGAAATATTCCTGCCCGAGGCGGGAGACGGGGATAAGGCCATCGGCGCCGGTATCGTCGAGCTTCACGAATATGCCAAAGCGGGCCACGCCCGAGACCACTCCGGCAAAAGCGCTGCCGACTTGTTCGGAGAGGAATGCCGACAGGTAGCGGTCGGTTGTATCGCGCTCTGCCAGCATGGAGCGCCGCTCGGTTTGCGAGATGTGCTCGGCGGTGGCCTCGAGGTTTTCGGCCTCTTGCGGCGTCATGCCATCATCGCCCCAGCCATGGGCCTTGATCAGGGCGCGGTGCACGATCAGGTCGGAATAGCGGCGAATGGGGGAGGTGAAGTGGGCGTAGCGCTGGAGGTTGAGGCCGAAATGGCCGAAGTTTTTCGGGCCGTAATAGGCCTGGGTCATGGAGCGCAGCACGGCCATATTGATCATTTCTGCGTGCTCGCCACCGGCGGCTTCGTCCAGCAAACGGTTAAGCTGGGCCGTTTGCAAGCGCTGGCCTTTGGCAAGTACCATACCGACCGATTGGACGGTCTCGTGCAGGCTTTCCATTTTGTCGGGATTGGGCTCTTCGTGGACCCGATAGACAAAATCGGCTTTGGCAGCTTCCAGCGTTTCAGCGGCGCAGACATTGGCGAGCACCATGAATTCCTCGACCAGCTTATGGGCGTCAAACCTATCCCGGAAGGCAACCGAGGTGACAACGCCTTGGTCCGACAGAATGATCTGGCGCTCGGGCAGGTCAAGGTGCAGGGGTTGGCGCCTATCGCGTGCTTTTTTGGAGGCCGCATAGGCGGCCCAGAGCGGCTTTAGCGCGGTTTCCAGAATGGGTTCGGTGACCTCGTCCGGCGCGCCATCTATCGCGGCTTGGGCTTGGTGGTAGCTGAGCGCGGCGGGTGATTTCATTAGCCCACGGGTAAAACGATGCGATTTTTTTACGCCGTTTTTATCCAGCACAATGCGGAGCGCCATGCAGGGGCGCTCAACCCCGCCATGCAGTGAGCAGAGGTCGCCCGAAAGGTTTTCGGGTAACATTGGCACCACGCGATCGGGGAAATAGGTGGAGTTCCCGCGCTTTTTCGCCTCGATATCAAGCTTGGAGCCGGGGCGCACATAATGCGCCACATCGGCGATTGCGACCCAGACGATATGGCCATCGCCTTCGGGGTCTGGCATTGCGCAAATCGCATCGTCACGGTCGCGGGCATCCGCCGGGTCAATGGTGAACAGGGGCAAGTGGCGCAGGTCTTCGCGCTTGCCCAGCTTTACCGGCTTGGCCGCCTCGGCTTCGGCCTCCACATCAGCGGGAAAGTGGTCCGGTATGCCGTGCTCGTGAATGGCAATCAGGCTGATGGATTTTGGCGCCGAAGGGTCTCCGATGCGGGCGATGATCTGGGCATGCCCCAAGCCACGGCTGCGCCTGCCTGTGCTTTCGGCTTCGACCAGCTCGCCATCGCGCGCACCCATGCGGCCCTCGGGGGCCACTTGCCATTCGCGGTCGGACTTTTTGTCAACCGGCACAATGCGGCCGCCATATTCACCCTGCCTGAAAATACCAACAACCTTTTCCGCCCCGCGCCCGATGCGGCGGATCAAGCGGCCCTCAAACGGCACATGCTCATCGCCCGTGCCGCTGATCCGGCAGAGGATACGGTCTCCGATTGTCAGGGCCGGATCGCCTTTTTTGGGCACAAACAGAACCGTTGGCGCTTTGTCATCGCCCTTCCAGTTTAGCGGTTCGGCAAACAGGTCTCCGTCCCGGTCCTGCGAGGTGATATGCAGTAGCTCCACCGGCGCAAGGCTGTTTTTATCACGGAAGGTTTTGCGGTCTTTGCTCAGGTGCCCCTCGGCATAAAGCTCGCGCAACACGCGCTTGAGCTCGACGCGCGCCTGCCCCTTTATCCCGAACGCTCGCGCAATATCGCGCTTGGAGGATTGGGAGGGGTTGTCTTTAACCCATTCGAGAATGGCGGCTTTGGAGGGGAAATGTTTCATTTATGCGGTGTAGCGCGGACAGGGGGAGGGCGCAAATGAAAAGGGCAGGGTGGATGACCGCTGCCCAATTGGATATCAACTGTTATTGGAAGCTAGAACTTCCAGCCAGCACGCACTTGAAAGGCCTGAATGTTGGTGGTCTGGGTTTCGGTAAGGTGTCCAGTTTCGCCAGAAAGGTTACGGGCGATATACTCGGCTCCGACAAACATTTTTTCGCCAACCATCATGTCCACACCGGCCCCATAGTTCATGCCGCTTACGTCAAAATTGGTGCCGGACTCGAATTCGAAGTTGCTCATTGAATACCCAACAAAGCCGTAAACAAGCACACTGTTCATTGCGTAGCCAACTCGCGCCTTGCCATCTACAAAGTAGTTGAAGGTATCAGGCGTACAGCAGGTGGGGCCAAAGCCGGGAACATCGACCGCCGAATAAGCGACTTCACCACCGTATACCAGATTGTTGTTCTGCATATTGTAACCGACGAACGCACCGTAGCTGTTGCTAGATTCGAGCGAGTCAAACTCGCTTCCGGAACCTTCATAGTCATAGGCCATATCGCCACCTACACCCCTTCCGTAGGTTGCGCCCAGATAGAGTCCGCTCCAATCTGGGCCGGCAGCCACGGCAATGGGCTCGACATCAACGATAACTGGCGCAACTACGCTTCCGGCAATTGCAGCGCTAGTGAGTAGGGTGCTTGCGGCGAGAATAGAAAGAATTTTTTTCATAACAGCCTCCTTGGCTTTGATAATTAATAAGAGTCTTAACAGGCTGTTAACACATCGGGGCAATTTTGGGCTTGATTTTAATCAATTTATACCGCTCTTTTTTTTTCGAGGTGTTGCAACTCTGCATCACTTCAACTCGATCAGACACAACCCAAAATCCTCCCAAGGCATCGGGATTGCCCAAAAAGATGGTCTGCGAAGACAATTTTCAAGCCGTCGTAAAAATTGAAACGGTAGCACGGCCTTGGGTGATTTTTTCCATCCGCCAGTCTGTAGCTCTAGCCCAACGGCGGGATTCGCGCTACAAAATGCCCCTTCACACCCTGCGGCCACTGCTTATAGGGCACTTGCCCTGTTTCGCTTTCATTATAGGCTTGGGCATATTCCACAATCGCTTCAGCGGCTTCTTCATCGGGCGTGAACTTGCCAAGCACGTAAGAAAGCTTGCCGTCCCCCTGAATGGCGATATTGCAATGCCGGTCACAGCCCATCAGGCAGGATTGGCGGCGCACGGTAATGCCCTGTGTGGCCAGTGCCTCCACGTGTTCGGCCAGCATTTCCCCGCCGGATTTTCCGTCCAGCAGCTTTTGATCGCTTGAAAAATTGCAGGTGTCGCAAACGGTTATCGTAGTCATTTTATCCCCCCGGGTTTTCCACCCATTTAAGGGCCTGCGCTACAGATTCAACCTCAAAAACATCGGGGAGCCGCGGCCTTTTCACCATAATCACAGTAACCCCCAGCGCGCTGGCCGCTTTTAGCTTGGCTTCGGTCGCCCTGCCACCCGCATTTTTGCTGACCAGATGCGTGATTTTGTGCTGTTCCATCAGGGCGGTTTCAGCCGCCATTGAAAACGGTGGCCGCGCGAGTATAACCTCGCCTGTGGTCGGCACACGGTTTGGTGGCTCGATGCTTCGGGTCAGGAACCAAACATCCTCGCGGGGCAAAAACGGTGCCAGCGAGCGGCTGCCGATGCTTAAAAAAGCGCGCGCCCCTCGTGGCAACGCGCTTGCGGCGGTTTCCATGTCGGCCACGTCCTGCCACTCAGCCCTCTGCCGCCATGCGGCGCGGTTCAGCCGCAAAATTGGCACTCTAGTTCGGGCGGCAGCTTTGGCCGCGTTCTGGCTGATCTGGCTTGCAAAAGGGTGGGTGGCATCCACCAGCGCAGCAATTTTTTGGGCCACGANNCGTTTGGTGACACCAGCCAACGAAAGGACAGCTTGCCCCCCAAGGGCCGTTGCCAGCGCGCGGGCTTCAGCGGTGCCCCCAAGAATGAGGATCGTCAAAACCCTGTCTGCGCCAGCACAGCCCCCGCCCTGTCCACCACAATCACCTCAACCTCCACCGTGCCGCGCAAGGTTTCCGAGGCGACAGATTTTGCGCCGGCTGCCACGACCTCCGCCAGAGGCCTGCCTGCAATAGTGTAGGCTTCCAGCGCTGTGTTGGCCTTCGCCACCGCAGGCACGCCGGAGCGTTCGGCAAGGTGCGCAAGGTCAACTTGCGAGCGGCCCGAATGCAAGTCCATCGCCCCTTGCGCCAGCTTGGTCATCTTGCCAATCCCGCCTGCAATGGTCAGCCGCTTAACCGGATGGCGGCGCAGATATTTCAGCGTGCCACCGACAAAATCCCCCATATCAAGGCAATCCGCCTCGGGAAGTCCATAAAGCGCCCGTGCCGTGGCTTCCGATGTCGCCCCCGTTGCCGCAATCAGGTGGTCTCTCCCCGCAGCCCGCGCCACATCCACCCCCCGATGGATAGAGGCAATCCAGGCCGAGCAGGAAAACGGGCGCACAATGCCGGTAGTACCAAGGATAGACAGCCCCCCCACAATGCCAAGCCTAGGGTTCCAGGTTTTCGCCGCCAGCGCCGCACCGCCTTTTACAGAAATCTCGATATCAAAATCCGGGGCGTGTCCGTCGAGCACCTCGGTAATGGCAGCGTCAATCATCAATCGTGGCACCGGGTTGATTGCGGGTTCCCCCACAGCGATCGGCAGGCCCGGCTTGGTAACCGTGCCTACCCCTTCACCCGCCAAAAACCGTAACCCTCTTTGCCCGTGCGAAACCTTGGCACAAATCAGCGCTCCGTGGGTCACATCCGGATCATCCCCCGCATCTTTAATAATGCAGGCTTTCGCCCAACCTTCCCCTGATGATGTTGATTCAACTTCAAAAAGCGGAGTCTCGCCCCGAGGTAGCGTGATACCCACAGGTGCCACAAATCCGGACCCCAGCAAAGCCGAACAGGCGCTCTTGGCCGCCGCTGCGGCACAAGCCCCCGTTGTCCAGCCCCGCTTCAATTCGGTCATCTCACCCTCCGGTTATCCCCACCATCGGTAAAGCCTCTTTCCGGCTTTGGCAAGTTCAGACCCCCGCTCCAAATTGTCCAAATATCCCGGGTGAATTTGGCCAGCGGCCAAAGGGGGCAGCGCCCCGCCGAGCCGTAGGCGAGGCCACCGGCCCGGTCAACTCTTGCGCCGCTGTTTGTGCTCTTCCAACCGCGGCATGATCTCCACAAAATTGCAGGGGCCTTTACGATAATCCAGCTGATGCACCAATATATCATCCCACCCGTCTTTGCACGCCCCCGGTGAGCCGGGCAGCGCAAAAAGGTAGGTCCCGCCCGCCACGCCAGCGCATGCGCGGGATTGTGTGACCGACGTGCCGATTTTCGGAAAGGAGATCATGGTGAACAGCGTGCCAAACGCCTCGATTTCTTTTTCATAAACATCCCGATGCGCTTCCACAGTCACGTCCCGCCCTGTCAGCCCGGTGCCGCCGGTTGAAATCACAACATCCACGCCTTCATCAGCCACCCAAGCGCGCAGCTTGTCCGCCACCTGATCGCGCTCGTCACGAATAATCGCACGGTCAGCCAAAATATGCCCCGCCGCTTCCAGCCGTTTCACCAGCGTATTGCCGGACTTGTCAACATCCAGCGTGCGCGTGTCTGACACCGTCAACACCGCTATTTTAACCGGTATAAATTCTCGATCACTCATTCAGGACTCCATCTCGATCCAGTTCACTGTCGGCCCGAGATTCGCAACCTCTGTCCGACCAATTTTGCCGCGTTCTCCCCAGCAATCATGTACATGCCCGAAGACCATCAGCTTGGGCTGCACACTCTCAATGGTATTGCGAATTTCGACCGATCCCATCGAGCCCCGTGACGCCATGACATCAGCAAAGCCTTTTGGTGGCGAATGGCAGATGAGGATATCCGCCCCGCTTGCCGCTGCCAGCATAGGTGCGGCCTCAGCTTCGGGTATATCAAAAGATTCAAACGCCGTGATGTTCAGCTCCGGTATCGCCCCGCCAAGGCCGTAAATCTTCAGCCCCAGCCGCTCGGTCATCTCGCCATGTAACACTTCGGCCGAGGTCGCCGCCCGAAGCTCTTCGGGGGTTTCGTTATTGCCTGCCACATAAACGGCTTTGTCCGCAAAGGGCTCCAGAATCGCCATAGTTTCAGCCAACCCTTCACGGCGCTGGGCAAAGTCTCCGGCCCCGATAATCAGGTCGGCCTGATTGGCTGCCGCCGCCAGCGCTTCGCAGGCCGCATGATCGCAATGCACATCGGAAAAGGCGAGGATTTTCATGTTGTCTCCAATCGGTCCATCAAAGGCACGGGTTTAAAACAGGCAAGCGTGGCACTTCGAGGGCGTCGTCAAACAGGGCTTCGGAACTATCGCCGTAAATGTGCCCGATAAAGGATGATATCTGGTCATTTTCGGCACAATTTTCAGTATTGGAGAAGTCTATCCGGCTCTGTTTGCTAACGATCCCGGTTTCAAATGCAGCGCGGTATTCAGCGAGCGGTGCCGGTGGGTAGGTGTTTTCTGCCGCAAATTCAACCACTCTTTCAAGGGCGTTTTCCATTCTTGCACTTTGGGCCTCATTTGCGATCGCAGGGCATTCCCGCCGATAGGCCTCCAGCTCGCTCACAATTAGCATCAGGCAGCCAACCGCCCCGCCTTCGCTTAAATCAGCGCTGTTATATGAATAGTTACCTGCCCCGCCGCGCCGGTCAATTATTACCTCGCCTGGCATTTCAAGTTCCTGAAAGTCGCCTCGATCTGAATCGACAACGCGATCAGCATGAAGCTCAAAAAGCGCTTCGTAATCAATGCGAAAGTCCGGAGTTTCAGCAACAGCAACCAGCGGGATGAACACGGCGAGTAGGTTTATGAAAATACGCATATCATCCCCCCAACCTTGCTTTAAGGCTCAGCAAATCCGCCCATGCCTCGCGCTTTTTTTCCGGCGAGCGCAAAAGGTAGGCGGGGTGAAATATCGGGATGGAGGGGATGCCCAGCACCTCGCCCCATTCTCCGCGCATTTTGGTGATGCCAAGCGTGGTTTCGCGCAAGGTTTTTGTGCTCGGGTTGCCCATGGTTATAATAAAATCAGGCTGGGCCAGCGTGATATGGCGTAGCAAAAACGGCTT
>DFBP01000279.1:0-2960 GCA_002366685.1 Rhodobacterales bacterium UBA3077
TTTCAGGAGCCGATGACCTCGCTCAACCCGCTGCACACCATCGAGAAGCAAATGCGCGAGGCGATTTCGCTGCATCACCCGATGAACAAATCAGCCGAAAAAATGCGCATTCTGGAACTGCTCGACAAAGTGGGCATTAAGGACGCCGTGTCCCGCCTGCCCTCCTACCCGCACCAGCTTTCAGGCGGGCAACGCCAGCGTGTCATGATCGCAATGGCACTGGCCAACCGCCCCAAACTGCTGATCGCGGATGAGCCGACAACCGCGCTCGATGTTACCATCCAAGCCCAAATTCTCGAGCTTCTCGCTGAATTGCAGCGCACCGAGGGGCTGGCAATTCTGTTCATTACCCACGACCTCGGTATCGTTCGCCACATCGCGGACCGCACCTATGTGATGCAAAAAGGCGAGGTAGTTGAATCCGGCACCACAACCGATATTTTCGAGCGCCCCAGCCACGCTTACACCAAAAAGCTGATGGATGCCGTGCCAACCGGCCAGCCCGCGCCGGTGCCTGCGGGTGCTCAGGCACTTTTATCGACCGAGGCGCTCAAGGTCTGGTTCCCGATCCAGCGCGGAATACTGCGCAAAACCGTTGGCCATATCAAAGCGGTGAACCGCGTTGACCTCTCCCTGCGCAAAGGGGAAACGCTCGGGATTGTTGGCGAGAGCGGGTCCGGCAAAACCACAGTGGCGCTCGCAATTCTGCGGCTCATCTCGTCCGAGGGCGCTATTACGCTGGGTGAGCGCCGCATTGACAGCATTTCCGGCAACGCCATGCGCCCATTGCGCAAAGACATCCAGATCGTGTTTCAGGACCCGTTCGGCTCCCTCTCGCCGCGTATGAGCATTGAGGAGATCGTTTCCGAAGGGCTCGGCGTGCACGGATATGACGGGAACCAAGCGACACTGGTCGACGACACGCTCAAAGAGGTTGGCCTCGAGCCTTCCATGAAATCCCGCTACCCGCACGAGTTTTCCGGCGGACAGCGCCAACGCATTGCCATTGCGCGGGCGTTGATTTTGAAGCCCAAGCTGCTGGTGTTGGATGAACCAACCTCGGCGCTCGACATGACCGTGCAGTTGCAGATCATCGATCTGCTACGTGGCTTGCAGAAAAAGCTCGGACTTTCCTATCTTTTCATCAGCCACGACCTGCGGGTGGTACAGGCGCTAAGCCATAAAGTGCTGGTAATGAAGGCTGGCGATATTGTCGAAACCGGCAGTGTTGACCAAATTTTCAATGCGCCACAAACAGAATATACCCAAGCCCTGCTAAAAGCATCCCTGCGCTAGGCGTCTGCCATATCCGAACGTTGCCGTTGCCACATGCTTGCATAGCGCCCGTTTTTGGCGAGAAGTTCGGCATGGGAGCCCTCTTCCGCAACCTGACCATTTTCCAGCACCACAATCTTGTCCGCGTCCACCACCGTTGAAAGCCGGTGCGCGATCGTGATCACGCTGCGGCCTTTGCCCATGCTGCGCAGACTTTCAAGAATGCCCTGCTCGGTTTCGCTATCGAGCGCGGAAGTCGCCTCATCAAGCAGAAGGATCGGCGGATTTTTAAGCAAAGTGCGGGCAATGCCAACGCGCTGCTTTTCGCCCCCCGAGAGCTTGAGGCCGCGCTCCCCGACCTGAGTGTCGTAGCCTTCCGGCAGCCTCATAATAAAGTCATGTATCTGTGCCGCTTTGGCGGCCTCGATCACGTCTTCCTGGCTGGCATTCTCCCGCCCGTAGGCGATGTTGTAGCCAACGGTATCGTTAAACAGAACCGTATCCTGCGGCACCACACCGATTTGGGCCCGCAGGCTTTTTTGCGTGACATCTCGTGCATCCTGCCCGTCGATTTTCAGAGCGCCGTCGCTGACATCGTAAAACCGGAACAAAAGCCGCCCGATGGTCGATTTGCCAGAGCCCGAAGAGCCAACCACAGCTATTGTTTCCCCCGGCCCGACCCGAAGATTGAGCTTATGCAAAATCTGCCGGTTGCCTTCATAAGAAAAATCAACATTTTCAAACGCAACTTCGCCGCCACCGATTTCGAGGGCTGGCGCATCGGGCCGGTCTTTGATCTCGGGCGGCTGCCCCAGCAGCGAAAACATCTCGCCCATATCCACCAGCGCCTGCCGGATTTCGCGGTACACCGTACCCAGAAAATTCAGAGGCATCACAAGCTGGATCATATAGGTGTTGACCCCGACAAACTCGCCCACCGTCAGCGTGCCGTTATTAACACCAACTGCCGCCATAATCATCACAATCACAAGCCCGCCGGTAATCAGCACCGACTGGCCGAAATTGAGAAAGCCAAGCGAATAGCTGGTCTTGATGGCCGCGCCTTCATAGGCCCGCATCGAAACATCATAGCGCTTGGCCTCACGCTCTTCGGCACTAAAATATTTAACCGTCTCGAAATTCAGAAGGCTATCAATCGCCTTTTGGTTGGCGTCTGTATCCGCCTTGTTTTGCTGCTTTCGGATCCCGACCCGCCATTCAGTGACCTTAAAAGTAAAGATCACGTAGAGCAAAATGGTGAGGCTAACGACGCCAAGATAGCGGATATCGAAAATTGTCACCAAAACGATGGCAACGAGCAAAAGCTCCAGCACCAATGGCCCGATCGAGAACAACATAAAGCGAAGCAGGAACTCTACGCCTTTAACACCACGCTCGATAATCCGGCTCAACCCGCCGGTTTTGCGCTCAAGGTGGTAGCGTAGGCTCAGCGCATGAATGTGTTCGAATGTCTCGCGGGCCAGTACCCGGAGCGCACGTTGGCCGACACGGGCAAAAATGCCGTCCCTCAACTGGTTAAACCCAACTGCTGACAGCCGCATCAATCCGTAGCCAATCACCAGCCCCGCCGCTGACATGCCCATCAGCCAGCCCGCGTCATCGGTTATATTCTCCGGTGCCAATACATCCACCGATTTCATAAAGAAAAATGGTGTTAGCACGGT
>DFBP01000279.1:3021-5994 GCA_002366685.1 Rhodobacterales bacterium UBA3077
TAAGGCGCAACACGCTTGATTGTCTTCCAGCCGCTATAGTTTTCGGCGTCGCTGTGTTGTTCCATCGTTAATCCCTCTTTGCGCGTTCGCTACAGATAGGGATTGCAAGGCAAAAACACCAGAGGGCAGCTCATTATTCTCCAAGCCGCGGGATAGAAAAAATCTGCCCGGGGTAAATCAAATCCGGGTCGCGGATCGCTTCGCTATTGGCCGAGAATATCTGTGTGAAGGCATCCCCGTTGCCATAGGCCTCAGTGGCCATCAACCAGAGCGTATTCCCCGGTTGCACAATAATCTTGGCCCCTTGCGAAAAGCTCTCCGGCATTTGCGCTTCCGGGAACTCCCGTTGAAACGGTGACTCGGTGCGGCTGAGCACAGCGCCCTCCGCGTCGATTTCGTCCACTCTCAGCACATAACGGCCCTCGGCAATATCGCCGATCTCCAACCGCCAGTCGCCGCCCGAAGCTATCGTGATCTCACCTGCCAGTTCGCCGTTCGCATATATCCGCGCCGTGTTTTGCGGTTGCCCGCGCCCTGCCAAAACAACCGACCCCGTAACAGAATAACTCACCAGATCAAGGCTGACATTGCTGGGGATTGCCGGACCAGAGGGTTGCACGATTTGCACAGCATCCGGTGTACGCCGCAACACAACAGGTGTTGCATCCGGCGCTTCACTCAGGGCTGGCAAAATCACGATATCATCCTGAGAAACCACGAGCTGCGCCGGGTCCGGTGCCTCGGGAATCTGGATATCCATCGTTGGTTCGCTCGGATTGGTCAGAAAAACCACAAACTCTCCCCGGGCGCTGGCCGTGGCTTCGCCCACCGGCACGTCACCGGAAAAAACCTGGACTTGCGCGTTTGGTTCTGCCCTTCCGGCAATAACAGCGCTTCCGTCGGGCGCAACACGCACAAGGTCAAAGCTGGGCGCGATCTGCCCGGGCTGCGGGGCTGCGCCCGGGGGCAAAACCTGCGCCAACGTCAATGGCACAGAAGCACTCCTTGGTGCCGGAGCGGAGGAATCTGTGAGCGAAGAGCCTGAACCCTGCGCGGTTTCGGGAACCGCCAAAGCGCTGATGCTGTCATCGGCCACCTCTGGTGGCAAAATGACGATCTCGGGCGTGTTGCTCGCCGATGGCGCGCTTGTTGTCACCACGGCCCTGTCCGCCTGAAGCGTAACATTACTACTACTGTTTTCCAGTGGGGTTTCCGGAGCGCTGGCGACCGTGTCAAAAACAATCTCCGGGCCTTTTTCAACCGCCTCTTCAACGTCACTATTACCAGAGGATTGGGGATTTGCCACCGCTTCACTTGTCATAACAACCGGCTGGGGGTCAGGTGGCTCAGGCGTGCTCCCGTCGCGTGTTTGGGTTATCACCACAACGAGAGCGGTCACACCAAGACCACCACATAACCACGTCCATGTTGAGTTCAGCCAGCCCACGATAATCAACCCCTTCCAGCACGGCGCCAAAGGATAGCTTGCTCGGAAGCCGTTCAATTATCAAGTAAAACTATTTATCAGGCACCCAGTTGCGCCATAACCTCATCCGAAATCTCGAAATTGGCGGTCACGGTTTGCACATCATCATCATCTTCGAGTGCCTCGATCAGGCGCATCAGCTTTTCAGCCCCCGCGAAGTCGAGTTCCGTCAGGGTCTGGGGCTTCCAGATTATTTTTGTCGATTCTGACTCGCCCAATGCGGCTTCCAGCGCGTTTGAAACTTCGTTCAGATCACTCGCTTCACAATAGATCGTGTGGCCCTCGTCCGAGCTTTCCACGTCGTCTGCGCCAGCCTCGATGGCGTGGTCCATCATAGAGTCGGCATCACCGGAATCGGCGGGGTAAACCACCTCTCCGACACGGTCGAACATAAACGAAACCGCGCCGGTCTCGGCCAGATTGCCACCGGATTTGGTAAATATAGACCGCACCGACGAAGCGGTGCGGTTGCGGTTGTCGGTCATCGCTTCCACGATCACCGCCACACCGGCGGGGCCGTAGCCCTCATAGCGAATCTCGTCGTAGTTATCGCCATCTCCCGCTGTTGATTTTTTAATCGCACGTTCGATCACATCTTTGGGCACCGAAACCTTTTTGGCCTCTTTTACCGCCAAGCGCAGACGCGGGTTTTTATCCGGGTCCGGATCACCCATTTTTGCGGCAACCGTAATTTCCTTGGCCAGTTTCGAAAACAGCTTTGAGCGCACGGCATCCTGCCGCCCTTTGCGATGCTGAATATTTGCCCATTTTGAATGGCCCGCCATAGGTGCCTCCGATTACCAAAATTGTCCTGCCACTCTATAAAACAATTCGCAACAAGCCTGCAAGCCGAACCTCCGCTTACCCGCTGCCGGAAATAATTTGCCGATGAGCGAGCCGCTTTCTGGCCAAGCGTGCAAAACACCGTTAAGAGGGAAAGAAAAGCCGAGGTTCATGATGAGCAGCCACCCGACAATCATTCCGCAACCCGGAATTCTGGATATCTCTCCCTATGTGGCCGGAAAAAGCTCCGCTACCGGCAGAAACCGTGTGACCAAGCTCTCCAGCAACGAAAACCCGCTCGGCCCGAGCCCGCTGGCAAAAGCCGCCTATGTTGAGGCCGCGGGTTCGCTTGAGCTTTACCCGAGCTCCGACCATGCCACCCTGCGCGAGGCCATTGCTAAGGTGCACGGGCTGGAAGCAGCGCGTATCATTTGCGGCGCCGGCTCTGACGAGATTATCGCCTTTTTGTGCAACGTATATGCCGGACCCGGGGACGAAGTCCTCTATACCGAGCACGGGTTTTCGATGTATGCGATCTCGGCGCTTGCCGCCGGAGCCACACCGGTTGTCGCGCGCGAGACCAACCGCCATGCGGATGTAGACGCCCTGCTGGCTGCCTGCACCCCGAATACCAAACTTGTGTTTTTGGCCAATCCCAACAACCCGACAGGCACTATGATTTCCACCGCCGAGGTCACGCGCCT
>DFBP01000279.1:6018-8165 GCA_002366685.1 Rhodobacterales bacterium UBA3077
TTTATATTGGGGTTTGATGGCCATGCAGCCTTGGTCGAAGCCCGCAATAACGTGGTCATGACCCGCACCTTTTCAAAGATTTACGGCCTGGGCGGCGCGCGCGTTGGCTGGGGATATGGCCCTGATCATGTCATCGACGCGCTCAACCGTGTGCGCGGGCCGTTTAATGTTTCGGCCGCCGGACTGGCAGCCGCCGAGGCAGCGGTGCAAGATACCGAATACACAGCCAATTGTCGCGCCGAGAACACCAAATGGCGGGAGTGGCTCCGGCAGGCGCTGGAAGATATCGGCATCACAACCGACCACAGCCATGCCAATTTCATTCTGGCCCGGTTTGCCGATACCACCACGGCCGAGGCTGCAGATGTCTACCTTCAAACCCGTGGGCTAGTTGTGCGAAATGTCGCCGGGTACGGCCTTCCCGAGTTTTTGCGCATTACCATTGGCGACGAGATCGCATGCCGCGCTGTCGTAAAATCACTGACCGAATTCAGAAACGGAGCCCGCGCATGAGCCAGTATCAACATGTTGCCCTGATCGGGCTTGGTTTGCTGGCCGGTTCTATCAGCCTTGCCATCCGGCGTGAGGGTATGGGTGCAAAAATAACCGGCACCGCACGCTCAAAAGCGACCCGCGACAAAGCGCAGGAACTTGGCTTGGTTGACGAGGTTTTTAATACCGCTGCCGAGGCAGTAAAAGGTGCTGATCTTATCATCCTGTGCTTGCCTGTCGGCGCTATGGGCAGGGTTGCCGAAGAAATCGCACCCTGTCTTGAACGGGGTGCTACCATAACCGATGTTGGCTCGGTTAAACGCGCGGTGGCAGATACCGTCGGCCCGCACATGCCCGATCACGTTCATTTTATCCCCTCGCACCCGATGGCCGGCACCGAGAAATCCGGCCCCGAAGCCGGCTTTGCCAGTTTGTTTGATAACCGCTGGTGCCTGATGACCCCGCTTGACGGGACCGACCACAGCGCCGTGGAGCGGCTCTCGAAGTTCTGGACCTCGCTCGGGGCCAATGTTGAAATGATGGACGTGGACCACCACGATCTGGTCGCGAGCGTTATCAGCCACGCGCCGCATCTTATTGCCTACACCATGGTGGGTGTGGCAGATGATATGACCCGCGTCACCAAAACCGAGGTCGTCAACTACTCCGCCGCCGGTTTTCGGGATTTCACCCGCATCGCCGCCTCTGACCCGACCATGTGGCGCGATGTGTTCCTGAACAACAAAGATGCTACGCTCGAAGTGCTGGGCCGCTTCACCGAAGAACTATTTGCGCTCCAACGCGCTATTCGCACCGGCGATGGTGATTTCCTGTTTGACTATTTCACCCGTACCCGAGCCATCCGCCGCAGCATTATTGATGCGGGTCAGGATACAGACGCGCCTAATTTCGGGCGTGGCTACGACCATATCGAGGAGAACTAAAATGCGTCTAGTCCCGCTCTTCCTTATCCTTGTCGCGCTCGCGTCTTGCGGGCGCTCGGGAAGGCCGGATGTGTCGGCCTATACTTTCTCCCGTACCGAAACCGGAACCTTGACCCGCTTGTGCAACAATCCCGCCTTGCTGGGAGAACCAACCCATGACATTTCCGAAGGGGCTTGCGGCATGGATAACCCCGTAGCCGTGCGCTATGTGGCTGGCGTTCGCCTCAGCACCCCCGCCACGCTCAACTGCCGCACGGCCAACACTCTGGCCGATTGGGTCGAGCATGACGCGCAAGACGCGGTGCGCAAGCTCCGCAGCCCGATAGCAGAGATAACCATTTTTGCCTCCTACGCCTGCCGGTCCCGCAATAATCAGCGCGGGGCGCGGCTTTCAGAGCACGCCCTTGGCAATGCCATCGATATCGGCGCCTTTACGCTAGAAAATGGAACCGAACTGAGTGTTGAAGAGGACTGGGGCAAGGTCGGAAAAGAAGGCACGGCCATTGGCAACCTCCACCGCGCCGCCTGCGGCCCGTTTGGCACGGTGCTGGGGCCAAATTCAGACCGATACCATTACAACCATTTCCACTTCGATACCGCCGAATACCGCTCCGGCACCTATTGCCGCTGAGCTGTCTTAAGGAAAATCACCAGCGCCACCACCATTATTACCGCCGCCAGCAAAAACGGAGCGCCGGGGAAATAAGGCAT
>DFBP01000279.1:8300-8447 GCA_002366685.1 Rhodobacterales bacterium UBA3077
CAGGGCAAAAACCATCCAGGTCTCAGTTGCGACGGCGACCATAACAACGGCCAAAAAGGTCACGCCCAAACCAAAAACAATTGTGTGGGCCTCTCCAACTTTAGGAATCATCCAGCGTATTAGCACGCCCTGCACCAAGACGACGCC
>DFBP01000077.1:0-3857 GCA_002366685.1 Rhodobacterales bacterium UBA3077
GAGCTGGAAGCGCAGGCGCAGGCACGGCTGGCCGGATTGAGCCGAGAAATCGAGGGCATAGAGGCGGATGCCGCGCGCGCCACCGGAGAAGTGCGTCGCCTCGCGCTTGAGGGCACGCTGCCACCGCAGATTTTGCCACAGCTTTACGGATTGCAGCGCGAAGCAATGATTGTGCGCGAGCAGTATAACAGCTTTCTAACCCGCCTGCGTGACATCGAAATGCAAGCACAAATGCAAATGGCGGGTGCGCGGATCGTGTCTCCGGCGCTTGTGCCGCTGGCGCCTTCAAGCCAAAGCCGGCGCGAATTTCTGGTGCTGGCCGCAGCGTTTGCGCTGTGCGTTGGGGCCGGGCTGGCTTTTATTACCGAGTACGTGGCCGGGGGATTTACGTCGGCCGGGCAATTGGCGGCTGTGTCGAGATTGAAAGTGGCGGCGGAAATTCCGATGGTTCAGCCGCTGGCGCCGAGGCCGGGAGTGGAGCCTTCTGCTGCGCAGGTGCTGGCAGTCCAACCCATGGGGGCCTACGGGGAATCCATCCGCCGGTTGCGTATGGCTTTGGACAATGTGGATAGCCGGAAAGGGCGCGTGACCATGGTGACATCAGCTTTGCCCGGCGAGGGGAAATCAAACACCTGTTTAGCGCTGGGGCGGGTTTATGCGGCATCTGGCAAGCGGTGCCTGTTGATAGATTGTGATCTGCGCAAGCCGCGTATCAACAAGTTGGCCGGTTTGGGCACCGGTTCGGGATTGCTGGATTATTTGGAAGGGGAATCTGGAGTTTTTAGCGAATGGGTGGTTGCCGATGGCGGGTCGGGGCTGCACATCCTGCCCGGTGCAGGTCGCAGCCACGGGCCAACCGATGATTTGCTCACCGGCGCGCGCTTTGGCACCTTGCTGGAAATGGCTCGCAAGGCTTATGATGTTGTTTTGCTGGATACACCACCATTGCAACCAGTGATTGACGCCAATCTCCTTGCCAGACAGTCCGATGCGATTGTGTTGGCGGTGAAGTGGGGACGCACATCTCAACGCGATGTTCGTACCGTTTTACCGGGATTGAAGGACGCAAAACGACCGGATGCACCGATCATAACCGTGTTGACACAAACCCGAAGCTCCGGGTTTCGGTACAGCCAAAAATATGATGACTATTTTCAAAATTAACCTATTTTTAAAGGTATGTTAACCAGTTCTACGCCCTACTGAAGCCCATAAGCGGGCTGGTTTGTCGTCCAGGTTTAGAATTGTTGGCAAGCCCTATTAGGCCATATGGTTAAAATTTTAGCTAAATTGGCTAAAATGGATTTCCATAGGTTCCCGCGGTGTAACAAGTGTGGGGACACAGGATGTTTTCTGGATTTATAGGCTCGGCCCTTCTCGGCATGGCGGTTTGTTTTATTGCAGGCGCGGGTCTGGTTTTCACCCAAAAGTGGCATGGCTGGATGAGCTATGATTCCCGAACCGGTGTGCAGCGGGTGCATGTTGGCGCGGTGCCACGGGTTGGCGGTGTGGCGCTGGTGCTTGCCTATTTTTCGGTCTGGCTGACCATGGAAGGCCCCCAAGCGATGCTTTTTGGCCTGATCGGGCTTGCCGGACTTCCGGTCGTCTTTGCCGGACTTCTGGAGGATTTAACAAAAAGTATCGGGGTGAAGGCACGGCTGGCGGCGGCTGTTTTGTCGGGGATGATTTTTGTTATCGGGACCGGATACGCGATTGAGCGCGTTGAGCTTGGCAGCGTCGATGCGCTGCTGGCTCTTCCGCTTGTGGCGCTTGTGTTCAGCGGCTTTGCCATTGGCGGGATGGCGAGTGCGGTCAATTTTATTGATGGATTCAACGGGCTGGCGGCGGGCACCACCCTTATCACGGTTTTGGCGTTTACGCTGGTCGCTGCGCGTAGCGGAGATGTTGAACTCGCCCGGATCGGGCTCGCTCTGGCGGCAATAGTAGCGGGTTTTTTCGTGTTGAACTTTCCGTTTGGAAAGTTGTTTCTGGGCGATGCTGGCGCCTTTTTCCTTGGATATCTACTGGCGACATTGGGGGTCATGCTTCCGGCGCGCAACCCGGAAGTTTCGCCTTGGGTGAGTGTTGTGATACTGGGGTATCCGGTTGTGGAGAGCCTGTTTACGGTTGTGCGTCGGCTTGGCAAAGGGCCGGGGCAGTGGAAGGCTTCGGAAGCCACACATCTGCACCATCTGGTTCATCGGGGCTGGGCGCAGGCCACAAGGTTGAAGCCGCCGGTGCTACAAAACGCGCTGACCAGTGTTTTTATTTGGGCATTGCCGCTTTCTTCGATGATTTTTGTATCGCTCGGTCCGGTATCGCGCACGAGCGCGCTTTGGTATCTGGTCGTTTTGCTGGTGATTTATGCGTTGTGGTATTGGCGGCTTGCGGTTGTGGCTGCGGCTAGGCCTGTTGCTTTGTAAAAGGTTAGGGTATGGTTTTTGCAAACCGGCATGGGGCCGGAAGAATTGAAGAAAGTTGGGTATGGTAAAAACCGCGCTAATTACCGGGGTGACCGGGCAAGACGGCTCCTATTTGGCGGAATTTTTGCTGGCAAAAGGCTATGAAGTCCACGGGATCAAGCGGCGGGCGTCATCCTTCAATACCCAGCGGATTGACCATATTTATCAGGACCCGCACGCTGACCATAAAGACTTTATCCTGCATTACGGGGATCTTTCAGATAGTTCCAACCTGACGCGGATTATCAAGGAAGTCGAGCCGGACGAGATTTATAACCTTGCTGCGCAATCCCATGTGGCGGTGAGCTTTGAAGCGCCGGAATATACTGCCGATGTAGATGCGCTGGGGACGCTACGGATCCTTGAGGCGGTGCGGCTCTTGGGCTTGGAAGGCAAGACGCGGTTTTATCAGGCATCGACCTCGGAGCTTTACGGCAAAGTTCAGGAGAGCCCGCAGACCGAGAAAACCCCGTTTTACCCGCGCTCGCCCTACGGGGTGGCCAAGCTTTATGCCTATTGGATCACTGTGAATTACCGCGAGGCTTATGGGATGTATGCCTGCAACGGCATTTTATTTAATCACGAAAGCCCGCGGCGGGGGGAGACTTTTGTGACCCGCAAAATCACCCGTGGGCTGGCCAATATAGCCCTGGGGCTGGAAAGCTGCCTCTATCTTGGCAATATGGATGCGCAGCGCGACTGGGGCCATGCCAAAGATTATGTGCGTATGCAGTGGATGATGATGCAGCAGGAAGTGCCGGAGGATTTTGTAATTGCGACAGGGGTGCAGCACTCGGTGCGGGAGTTTGTCGGATTTGCCGCGGCCGAACTCGGGATCGAACTGCGGTTTGAGGGGGAAGGCGTGGAAGAGGTCGCGGTTGTGGAACGGTCTGATTATTCAGGGCTAAAGTCCGGCGATGTGATCGTTCGGGTGGACCCGCGCTATTTCCGCCCTGCCGAGGTCGAGACCCTTTTGGGGGACCCGGCCAAAGCCAAAGCCAAGCTTGGCTGGGCGCCCGAAATTTCGGTTCAGGAGATGTGTGCCGAGATGGTGGCGGAAGATTTGCAAACGGCCAGGCAGCACGCACTGCTGTTGAAAAACGGGTTTACGCCGCCCTTGGCAGCGGAGGACTGAGCCGTGAAACGGGTTTTTGTGGCTGGGCATAAAGGCATGGTGGGCCGTGCGATTGTGCGGCAATTGCGCGGCGTTGAAGTGGTGACCCGCAGCCGCGACGAGCTGGACCTGCTCAATCAGGCGGCCGTGCGGCGGTTTTTTGAAGACACCCGGATTGACGAGGTTTACCTCTCGGCGGCCAAGGTGGGCGGTATTCAGGCAAATAGCAGCTACCCCGCAGATTTCATTTATGAAAACCTGATGATCGAGGCCAATATCAT
>DFBP01000077.1:3994-4531 GCA_002366685.1 Rhodobacterales bacterium UBA3077
ATGCCGACCAATCTTTACGGGCCGCACGATAACTTCCACCCACAGAATGCCCATGTGATTCCGGCGCTTTTGCGGCGCTTTCACGGGGCCGAGGGCGAGATCGTGATATGGGGCAGCGGTGCGCCGATGCGCGAGTTTTTGCATGTGGATGACATGGCGGCGGCCAGCATTTTTGTGATGGGCCTGCCAGTGGCCGATTATAAAGCGGCAACCGAACCGATGCTTTCGCATATCAATGTTGGCACGGGTAAAGATTGCAGCATCCGCGAGCTTGCCGAGACCATCGCCGAGGTGACCGGCTTTCGCGGCAAGCTGGTGTTTGATACCAGCAAGCCAGACGGCACCCTGCGCAAATTGCTGGATTGCTCGAAGTTGAACGGGCTTGGCTGGCAGGCGGACATCGGGCTGGGCGAGGGGTTGCAGCAGGCATATGAGTGGTTTGTGAAACATCAGGATGCATACAGGGGAATAGAACATGAGTGAAAATGTGCTTCCGGTGATTTTGGCGGGTGGCTCGGGAACGCGGCTCTGGCCGCT
>DFBP01000077.1:4605-12655 GCA_002366685.1 Rhodobacterales bacterium UBA3077
TGCAACGAGGAAACCCGGTTTTTGGCGGCTGAGCAAATGCGGCAGGCCGGAGAGACCAATGCAAAAATCTTGCTGGAACCCGCTGGCCGCAACACCGCACCCGCGATCGCACTGGCGGCCCTTTGCGCAATGCAGCATGAGGCCGACCCGATCCTTATGGTGATGCCGGCAGACCACGTGGTTGCCGATGCGCGAGCGTTTGCTCTATCGGCGCAGGCGGGTGCTGGCCTTGCAGCGGCGGGCCAGCTAGTGACCTTCGGGATTGTGCCTGACCGTGCGGAAACCGGTTATGGCTATATCAAGAGCGGCGCGGCCTTTGAGGGTGCGTTTAAGGTGGACCGGTTTGTGGAAAAGCCGGGTGCGGCCACAGCTCAAACCTATCTGGCCGAGGGCGGATATTACTGGAATAGTGGTATATTTATGTTTCGGGCAAGCGTGTATCTGGCTGAACTCGGCCAACACCGGCCCGACATTTTGAAAGCCTGCGAAGCGGCGGTTTCGGGCAGAACGGAAGATATAGATTTCACCCGTTTTGACGAGGCGGCCTTTCTGGCCTGCCCGGATGAGTCGATTGACTATGCGGTGATGGAACACACCCATAAATCGGTAGTGTTGCCGATGGATGCAGGCTGGAGCGACATCGGCTCTTGGTCGGCGCTGTGGGAGGCCTCTTTTAAGGATGCGCGCGGGAACTGCGAGATTGGCGATGTTTTGAGCCTTGAAGGGCAGGGAAATTATATAAGCGCGGGCAGCCGGCTGGTGGCGGCTGTCGGGCTGGAAGATATGGTTGTGGTTGAAACCAAAGACGTGGTTTTGGTAGCCCCAAAGGCGCGGGTGCAGGACGTGAAGGCGCTGGTCAGCGAACTTAAAGCGGCGGGGCGGCCCGAGGTGGCCCAGCACCGCGAGGTCTACCGGCCATGGGGCAAGTATGACTGTGTGGATGTGGGTGCGCGCTATCAAGTGAAGCGGATCACGGTGAACCCCGGCGCCAAGCTGAGTTTGCAAAAACACCATCACCGTGCCGAGCACTGGGTGGTTGTGCGCGGGTCAGCGGTGGTGACCAAAGGGGAAAGCGAAATTATGCTTTCGGAAAACGAATCTACCTATATTCCGCTCGGGGAGGTGCATGCTTTGGCCAACCCCGGGAAAATTCCTTTGGAACTGATTGAGGTGCAGTCCGGCAGCTATTTAGGTGAGGATGATATTGTGCGGATCAAAGACCGCTACGGGCGCGCTTAGCTGGTTACGAAGGCGATTACCGCCGTCAGCGAGACCATGCTGACGAGGGTCGAAACCAGAATGGTGGAAGAGACCCGCACGGGCGCGATGCCGTAATGCTGGGCAAGAATGTAAACATTCCCGGCGGTGGGCATAGCGGCGGCGGCGATCATCACCGAAGCGGTGAAGGCGGGCACATCAAACACCACAAGGCTGGTAAAGGCAACGGCGAGAGGATGCAGCGCCAGTTTGGCGGTGGAAAGCCATAAGGCAATACTGATGCGCTCAGCCGATTTGCCGGCGAGCGAGGCCCCGATGGCAAACAGCGCCCCGGGCGTGGCAGCCGCGCCGAGCAAGATAAGAAACTCTTCAAACGGAGCGGGGAGCGGCAGGCGGAAACCGGCCCAGACCATACCGGCGGCAATGGCCATTACCATCGGGTTTTTGACAAGGCCAACGCCGATGGAGCCCAGCACTTTAATTGACATGCGCCCGTCCCGTTTGGCGGAAACGAGAATGACCAGCAGACTGCCGAATACGATCAGGTCAACCGCCAAAACGATCATTGTGGGGCCAATGGCCGCGGGGCCGATGAGCATGGCCAGCATCGGAATGCCCAAAAACCCGACATTGCCGATCGCGGCGGTTTGGGCCTCAATCGCGGATTCCTCCAGCCCGACGCCGCGCAAAAACCCGACCAGCGTGGCCAGGATATAAACCGCCAGCGTGCCAGACAGGTATGCCATTACCGATTGGGCGTGAAAAACCTCGGACAAAGACAACGTGGCCGTAAACCGGAAAATCATCGCTGAAAGCGCGAAGTAAAACACGAATTTGGTGAGGTGCGCCGTGGCCTGCTCACCAAAAAACTGCCACTTGGACGCGAAATAGCCTAGGCCGAGAATGGCGAAAAAGGGCAGGATTTGGAGAAAAATTGTCAGCATGTCTGACGCTTTAGCATGATGTTTAACGGAGCGCACGGTTTATCGCCCCGGCGACAATTATGCGGTGTGAATTGTTGCAATGCCACTGAAAGGGTGCATGCCTTTTTTATGGGGTGGAGGCTTGAAATAAGGGCCGAGCGCCGCATCAAACCAATAATAATGGGGAAATAAAGAAATGGCGACTGCTTCAATTGATATGATTACCAAGCTTGATACCGATGCCAAAGCAGTAAAAGCGCTGCTGGCAAAAATGCAAAAACAGGTGGATAAAATCGACGACGCGGTGACCGCGCCGCACGTAACCAAATTACAGGACAGTTTTAACAGGGCGAATCCGCAAATCGAAAAATTTGCCCGGGATGCAGCGCGCACGCCTGCAATACTGGCGGATGAGGCCGACTATAAGAATTGCCGCAAAATCCTAACCAACATTATCAAGTTTGTGCAAAAAACCGCCAAAGCCGTGGCCAAGGAAGCGGCGGCTGTCAAAAAGGAAATCACCATTCAGGCCGTAAGTGCTGCCGAGGGTGAATTGCTGGTAAATGACAAAAAGCTGGCACAAGCGCTTAAAATGGTGGCGCGTGGCGATAAAGGGCGCAGCGGGCCCGCTGAAGACGGGATCAAGAAGTATAACCACATTCATGTTGGCGGCAATGCAAAGGATAATCTGCTCTTCCAACCGGCAAAAAAGTTGATTTTGGGCACGTTGAATTTCCATCTCGATAGCAGCAATAGCAAATCGCAAAAAGCCAAGATCAAGGCGATAGCCGGGCGTGGCGGCAGTAAAATAATGCTGGCGATCAACAATGATGTGATAACCAAAAAGTCTTAATCGGCTTTTTTGCCACCGATCATGGCGGTGAGTTTTGCGGCTGCGGCCTGCACTAAAGGGCCTGTTTCGGCCAAAACCTGATCGGTCATTCTGGCGGTGGGTCCGGAAACCGAAACGCCGGCAATGGGTTCGCCCTGCGCGTTATATACCGCAGCGGCGACGCAACGCATACCGAGATAACGCTCTTCGTTGTCGACCGCCCAGCCATTTTTGGCAATTACATCAAGCTCGGCAAAGAGCGGTTCGGGTTGGGTGATGGTTAGCGGTGTAAACGCGGGCTGGCCGTATTTGGCGAGCTGATTTGTGACGCTATCGCGGGGCATGTCCGTGAGAATGGCTTTGCCGATCCCCGAAGCATGCATCGGGCTGCCGGTACCTTGGCGAAACATGGCGCGGATCGGGTTTTTGGTTTCAACCTGAGAAACAAACACAATATTGCCCGCCTCGGCAATGCCGAGATTCGCAGTTTCGCCGGTTTCGGCGGTGAGTTCGCGCAGCACGATGAGCGAGGCTTCAATCAGGTTTGAGCGCGCCAGATAGGTGCTGCCGACCCGAAATGCGCCAATGCCAACCGCCCATTCCTGCAAGCTGGTATCAAAATCGGCAAAGCCGTGCTTTTGCAGCGTGGCCAAAATACGGTGCACCGTTGAGGGAGGCATATCAACGTGCAGCGCGAGGTCGCTCAGGGTGGCGCTTTGCAGATGGGAAACGGCCTCCATGACAACGAGCCCACGGTCGAGCGCGGCCACGGTGCTGCTGGTTGCGCTTGGCGTAGCGTTGCGTGGCCGCCCCCGTTTACGCTTTTCGGTTTTTGGGTCTTCCATGATTCTCTGAACCCCTATTTTTATGACAAACGACCGGAATTATTTTTACCATAATTTCGTGTCGGGAAAAATGAAATAATAAAATATGTTAAATATCAATGGGATGGTATTTTATCTACCATAATAGAAAATGTTTTCAGAAAAATTGTAAAATTGACCGCGCTCGTTCATATTGGCGCAAAGCCAATAATGCGCGAGATATACCATGTATAATCACAACCCAGTTTTCATTCCCGGCCCGACCAATATGCCCGAGGCGCTCCGGCGCGCGGTTGATATGCCAACCATGGATCACCGCTCGGCGGCCTTCGCAGATATCCTGCACCCGGCGCTGGACGGCGTTAAAAAAGTTTTAAAAACCACGGCGGCCGAAGTGTTCCTGTTTCCCTCCACCGGTTCCGGTGGATGGGAAACAGCACTCAGCAATACGCTTAGCAAGGGCGACAGGGTTCTGGCCGCCCGCAACGGCATGTTTAGCCAGAAATGGATCGACATGTGCGAGCGCCACGGGCTGGACGTGACCGTGGTTGAAGTTGAATGGGGCGGCGGGATTCCGGCGGACCGGTTCGAGGAGATTTTGACGGCTGACAAAGGCCACGAGATTAAAGCCGTGCTGGCGACGCATAACGAAACCGCGACCGGTGTTGTATCAGATATCGCCGCTGTGCGCGGCGCGATGGATGCAGCAAACCACCCCGCACTGTTGTTTGTGGATGGCGTAAGTTCGATCGGCTCAATGGATTTTCGCATGGATGAGTGGGCTGTGGACGTGGCCGTAACCGGCTCACAAAAGGGTTTTATGCTGCCAGCCGGGCTTGCGATTGTCGGCTTCAGCCCCAAAGCGATGGCGGCGCTGGAGAGCGCGACCTTGCCACGTTGGTATTTTGATGTGCGCGATATGAAGAGCAATTACGCGATTAACGGCTTTCCCTACACGCCGCCTGTTGGCATGATTAACGGGGTCAAAATAGCGTCGGAGATGTTGATCTCTGAAGGGCTGGACAATGTTTTTGCCCGCCATGCGCGGATCGCCGAGGGCGTGCGCAAAGCGATTGCGGCGTGGAACATGGACCTGTGCGCGATTTCACCCGAGCTTTATTCAAACTCGGTGAGCGCGATTGTAACGCCGGAAGGGTTTGACGCCAACACCATCGTGAGCCATGCCTCCGAGAAATACGGCGTGGCTTTTGGTGCCGGTCTTGGCGCGGTGGCTGGTAAGGTTTACCGGATCGGCCACTTGGGCAGCTTGAGCGATGTGCTGGCGCTGACCGGAATTGCGACCGCTGAAATGTGCATGGTTGATCTTGGGTTGGATATAGCGCTAGGGTCCGGCGTTGCGGCCGCGCAAGAGCATTACCGCACAACCGCTTAGAGGAGACACCGCGTGTATATTCCCACCCTAGATGACATGCTGGCCGCCCATGAACGGGTAAAGCCCTATATCCACCGCACACCGGTTTTGACCTCATCTTTTCTGAACGAACTGACTGGTGCCGAGCTGTTTTTCAAGTGTGAGAATTTCCAGAAGGCGGGTGCCTTTAAGGTGCGCGGGGCCTGCAATGCGGTTTTTGGCCTGAGCGATGATATGTTGGAGAAGGGCGTGGCGACGCACTCGTCCGGCAACCATGCGCTTAGCCTTTCTTATGCCGCCGGTCGGCGGGGGATTCCATGCCACGTGGTGATGCCTCGCACGGCCCCGCAAGCCAAAAAGGATGCGGTGCGCGGGTATGGCGGGATAATCACAGAGTGTGAGCCTTCAACCAGTTCGCGCGAAGAGGTTTTTGCCAAGATTCAGGCTGAAACCGGTGCTGAATTTGTGCACCCCTACAATGACCCTCGGGTGATTGCCGGGCAGGGGACCTGCTCTCGCGAGCTGATGGAACAGGTTAACGGGCTGGAGGCCGTGGTTGCACCCATTGGTGGCGGCGGAATGATCTCGGGCACTTGTATAACGCTTTCCAATCTTGCGCCTGACGTTAAAATTTACGCGGCCGAGCCGGAGATGGCGGATGATGCCGCGCGGAGTTTCCGCGCTGGTCACATTATTGCGGATGATGCGCCCGAGACGGTGGCGGATGGCCTGAAGGTGCCGCTCAAGGAACTGACTTGGCATTTTGTGCATAACCATGTCACTGATATTTTGACCGCTTCGGAACAGGAGATCGTGGACGCGATGAAGCTGATCTGGAAGCGGATGAAAATTGTGATGGAGCCGAGCAGCGCCGTGCCGCTGGCCACGATATTGAAAAACAAAGAAACCTTCGCCGGAAAGCGCGTAGGGGTTATAATAACAGGCGGGAATGTCGACCTAGACCACCTGCCATGGATGGAGAAATAAGATGAACAAGCCAGTAAACTTTGATGAATTTGATGTGGGCTTTGATATTCCGGCCAAGCCGGGCATGGATGAAGCGGACATCCAAACCCCCTGCCTGATCCTTGATCTGGACGCGCTGGAGCGCAACGTGAAGAAAATGGGCGACGAGTGCAAAAAGATGGGCGTGCGGCACAGGGCGCACGGCAAAATGCACAAGTCGGTAGATGTGTTGAAGCTGCAAGAATCCATGGGCGATGCTATTGGGGTTTGCTGCCAGAAGGTTAGCGAGGCCGAGGTTTTTGTGCGGGGGGGCATCAAGGATGTGATGGTTTCCAACGAGGTGCGGGACCCGGCCAAGATCGACCGTTTGGCGCGGATGCCCAAGCTCGGCGCGCGGATTTTGGTGTGTGTGGACGACCCTGAGAACGTGGCAGACCTTGCCGCCGCGGCGCAAAAGCATGGCACCGAGCTTGAGTGCCTTGTGGAGATCGACGTGGGCGCGGGGCGCTGCGGGGTGAGCACCTCACAAGATGTGGTGAATATTGCCAAGCTGATCGACAGTGCTGACAACCTTAAGTTTGCCGGCATTCAGGCCTATCAAGGCGCGATGCAGCATATGGATCTGTATAAAGACCGCGAAGCGAAAATCGAAATTGCGGTCGACATGGTGCGTGACGCGGTAACCGCGCTAAAGGCTCAGGGGCTGGAATGCGATATCGTTGGCGGTGCTGGCACCGGCTCTTATTACTTTGAAGGCAACTCCGGCGTATTTAACGAAATGCAGTGCGGGTCTTATGCCTTTATGGACGCCGATTATGGCCGTATTCTGGATAAGAATGGCAGGCGGATTGACGATGGCGAGTGGGAAAACGCGCTGTTTTTGCTGACTTCGGTGATGAGCCATTCCAAAGCGGATAAAGCGATTGTGGACGCGGGCCTAAAGGCGCAGTCAGTTGATAGCGGTTTGCCTGTTGTTTATGGCCGTGATGACGCGGTTGAGTATATCAAATGTTCGGACGAGCATGGCGTGGTAGCCGATCCGGAGGGCGCGCTGAAGGTAAACGACAAGCTGCGCCTAGTGCCCGGCCACTGTGATCCGACCTGCAATGTGCATGACTGGTATGTAGGCGTACGCAATGGCAAAGTAGAGACCGTGTGGCCGGTATCGGCCCGCGGTAAGGCTTACTGATATGTATATCGTTCCTGAAAAAGAGATTGGTGGCCTGATCGGACGCTCTGAATCTTTTGACGCGGTTGAAGCGGTTTTTGCCGCGATGTCGAGCAAGGACGCCTACAACTTTCCGGTTATCCGTGAGGCCATTGGCCATGCGGATGCGCTTTATGGGTTTAAATCTGGTTTTGACCGCAAATCGCTAGCGCTCGGTCTGAAATCAGGCGGTTACTGGCCGGGGAATGAGGCCAAAGGCCTCACCAACCACCAGAGCACTGTGATCTTGTTTGATGCGGATACCGGCAAGGTGAAAGCGCTTGTGGGAGGTAACCTGCTAACGGCGCTACGCACAGCGGCGGCTTCGGCGGTTTCGATCAAGTACTTGGCACCGAAAAACGCCAAGGTTTTGGGGATGATCGGGGCGGGGCATCAGTCCACCTTCCAGATGCGGGCGGCGGTTGAGCAGCGTGACTTTGAAAAGGTTATTGGCTGGAACTACCACCCTGAAATGCTCTCGCGGCTGGCGGATTTGGCCAGCGAGCTTGGCTTGCCGTTTGAGGAGGCCTCACTGGAGCAGGTTGGCGCTGAATCAGATGTGATAATCTCGATCACTTCGGCCTTTGCGCCGAGCCTGATGGATGCACATGTGACCGGCGGCACGCATATCGCCTGCATGGGCACTGACACCAAAGGCAAACAGGAAGTTGAAGCGGCACTGGTGGCGCGGGCGACCGTGTTTACCGA
>DFBP01000077.1:12796-14495 GCA_002366685.1 Rhodobacterales bacterium UBA3077
TGCAGGATTTGGCGGTGGCTTCAAGCGTCGTTGATCTGGCTATCGAGAAAGGCGTGGCGATAGAAGTTGATTTTTAGCGCCTCATAATAGATTGGTAGTATCACCTTTGCCAATTTTTTTCGGCGGCACTTGCCGCCAACCATCGGCATTGTGCCGGTTAACGTTCTTGGGAGGAACATATGAAACATAAACTACTCGCTACGGTTGCTAGCTTTGCCCTTGTTGGCGGCGCTGCTTCTGCACAAGACTCGCTGGAAATGACTTCCGCGTATAGTCAGAACCTGCCGATCCTCGGTACGGCTGCTGTTGATTTTGTTGAAACAATCAACAGTATTTCTTCTGACGTCGAGTTCGAACATTTCGATCCCGGCAAACTGGTACCAGCACTTGAAGCGCTCGACGCTGTATCCAACGGTTCGGTTGACGCAGCCTTCACGACTTCCGGTTACTGGCAGGGCAAAATGAACGCCGCTTCGCTCTTCGCAGCTGTGCCATTTGGCCCGGAAGCCGGCGAGTTCCTCGGCTGGATCCTTTATGATGACGGTGCCGACCTTTGGCAGCGCATGTATGATGAAAACGGCTATAACGTGCACGTGACCCCATGTGGCCTGATCGCACCTGAAACCTCCGGCTGGTTCAAAAACGAAATCAACTCTGTTGAAGACCTTCAGGGCCTGAATATGCGTTTCTTCGGCCTTGGCGCGCTGGCTATGCAATCGCTAGGTGTTTCAACATCGCTTCTCGGCGCATCAGACATCTTCCCGGCGCTTGAGCGCGGCGCGATTGACGCGACCGAGTTCTCCATGCCGCGGATTGATGCGCGTCTTGGCTTCCACAAGATCGCCAAATACAACTACTTCCCCGGCTGGCACCAGCCTTCCACGCTGTTTGAACTTCTGATCAATGGCGACGTTTGGGAGGACCTGTCTGAGACCGCTCAGAACCAGATCGAAGTGGCTTGCCTGGCCAACATCACGAAGAACCTTGCCGAAGGTGAAGCCACCAACTACGCGGCGATGGTTTCCAACACCGAAGAAAACGGTGTGATCATCAAGCAGTGGAGCCCTGAAATGCTCGAAGCCTTTGAAGGCGCCTGGGATGGCGTTGTTGAAGAGCTGGCAGCCGACGACGAGTTCTTCCAGGAAGTTTGGACTGACTTGCAGGAGTATCGCGCCGGTTATGCGATTTGGTCTTCCAACATCTATTTGCCACGCAATCGCTAAGGCAAATTCATAAACGAATTGGTGGCGGCCGGGCTCTGGCCGCCATTTTCAAATGCAACTCTGGGGGAAGAGATGCCTGAATCATACGAAGAAACGCTCCATCACGTCGCGTCCGATACCATCGATCATGTAGCGGAAATTTCAGATCCCGGGGATCGAAATAGAGAAAACCACCTCTGGGGAGACCGCTTTGTGATCGGCGTTGGCAATGTTGCCGCCTGGTTGTTTCCGATCCTGATGATTGCCATTGTATCGCAGGTCTTCTTGCGCAAGGCCGGTATAAACCAAGCTTGGCTGGATGATGCACAATGGTGGCTTTACGGCTCGGCCCTGCTGGCCGGTTTTGGTTACGCGATCACAACCGAAAGCCACGTGCGCGTCGATATCTTCCACGAGAATTTTTCCGAGAAAAAGAAGGCGAGAATCGAGATTTTTGGCCTCGGCTGGCTACTGCTGCCTTTTCTGGCGATGATGGC
>DFBP01000077.1:14557-17335 GCA_002366685.1 Rhodobacterales bacterium UBA3077
TGGTTTGCGCTAAAGCGCCACCTGATGGCCTTTACCCAGCCAAAATTGTGGCACATGCTTTTGGGCGCCTTCCCCGCAGCCTGGTTTATCGCCGAGCGCTTGGCGCATTACGGGCTGTGGTGGATGGTTCGCCTGACCAATTCCGAGATCCAGCCCCGCCGGATTAGCCGCGAACCGCTGCTTGAACATACCACCTGGTATGGCCTTGCCATAATAATTCTCCTTGTTGTCATCAGCTTTGTGATGGCGCGACGCAACCCGTCAGAGGCATAAGAACATGGAAATTCTTTCATATATGGGGACGATAATGGACCTGAACCAGTGGATGGTTCTGGCGATGTTCCTGACCTTTATCATTATGCTGTTTCGCGGCATTCCGGTGGTTTATGCGCTGGTTGGCGTGAGCCTGATCTTTGTGCTGGTTGGCGAGTTTGTGCTTGACCCGAGCCGCAAGATTATCGGCGAATATATCGAGTTTAGCAAAACCGGGATCACCTATCAAAAGCTCGCGGTTAGCGGTGGACGTTTCTTTGGCGGGACCATCAAGAACCCGGTTTTGGTGGCTTTGCCGATGTTTATCTACATGGGCCTGATGCTGGACCAATCCGGCGTTGCGCAAAAGATGATGAAATCCATGCAGGTGCTTTTTGGCGCGCTTAAAGGCGGGCTGGCACTTTCGGTCATGCTGATCGGGATTATTCTGGCGGCTTCGACCGGCGTGATCGGTGCCTCGGTGGTGCTGCTCGGCGTAATGGGTATTCCGGCGATGATGGAGCAAGGCTATGCCAAGCCGATTGCGACGGGGACCATTGCGGCCTCTGGCACGCTCGGCATTCTTATTCCGCCGTCGATTATGCTTGTTATCATGTCTGACCAGCTGGCGATCAGCTTGGGGGACCTGTTTATGGGCGCGCTGTTCCCGGGGCTGTTGCTCGGGGCGCTTTATATCCTTTTCATTGTGGCTTACGGCCTGATTTCACCGAAATCCATGCCGGTGCCGGCGGACCATGAGCCGGTTAACATGAAGGCGATTATCGACGTGCTGAAATCGGTAGTGCCGCCTATGGGGCTTATCCTGCTGGTGCTCGGTTCAATCTTCTTTGGCCTGGCCACACCGACAGAGGCCTCGGGGCTGGGCGCATTGGGTGCAACCTTATTGGCGCTGGCCGCAAAGAACCTGGACTTTAAGGTGTTCAAGGATGTGATGCGCCAAACGCTGAACACCGCGGGCTATATCGTTGGTATCTTCATCGCGGCCAATTTCTTTGCGCTGATCCTGCGCCGCTACGGGGGGGATGAAATCATCGAGCATCTGGTTTTGGGTTCTTTTGACAACCCTTATCTGGTCATCGCCTTCATCCTGTTTATTATCTTCCTGCTCGGCTTCCTGCTCGACTGGATCGAGATCACCCTGATCATCATGCCGTTGATGCTGCCAGTGGTCTTGGGGTTGAACATTCCAGTGGAAGGGTATGGCATTGTGGATGATCCGTCGGTGGTTTGGTTTGCGATATTGGTGGCGGTAACGCTACAAACATCGTTCCTCACCCCTCCGGTTGGCTTTGCGCTGTTTTACCTTAAAGGCGTGTGCCCGCCGGGCGTGACGCTACTGCACATCTACAAAGGGGTGATCCCGTTTGTACTACTGCAAATCATCGGTCTTTTGATTGTGTTCTTCTATCCCGAGCTCACAACGTGGCTACCGGCTGTGGCCTACGGGAACTAGCAAACGGTTGCCCCCATGGATGACTATTTATGGGGGGAGAGAGATTGAGGAGGGTTCCTGATGGAAATGCCTTTACCGAGCGCCGACATTCTGGCGCGCAAAAGTGATATTCTGGCGCGGTTGGCAGTTGTATTGCCCGCGGACGGCCTGATCACCGACCCCGTTGAAACCCGCGCTTACGAGTGCGACGGGCTTTCGGCTTACCGCTGCCCGCCATTGGCAGCGGTGTTGCCGGGGAGCACCGAAGAGGTGGCTGCGGTTTTGAAGATTTGCGCTGAAGAAGGCGTGCCGGTGGTCCCGCGCGGCGCGGGCACCAGCCTTGCGGGCGGGGCGATGCCGACGGCAGATAGTATAATTCTGGGCGTGGCGCGGCTAAATGCGGTACTGGAAACCGACTATGAAAACCGCTCGATTACGGTGCAATCGGGCCGTACCAACCTGAGCGTGACCGGTGCTGTAGAAACCAACGGGTTTTTCTATGCGCCTGATCCATCGAGCCAGCTCGCTTGTGCGATTGCGGGTAACATTGCGATGAACTCCGGCGGGGCGCATTGCCTTAAATATGGTGTGACCACCAATAACCTACTCGGTGTAACTATGGTGACCATGGAAGGCGAAGTGTTGGAGATCGGTGGCGCGCATCTGGATGCGGCGGGTTATGATCTGCTCGGGCTGATTTGTGGCTCGGAAGGCCAGCTCGGCGTGGTGACCGAGGCAACGCTGCGGATTTTGCACAAGCCCGAAGGGGCGCGGCCGGTGCTGGTTGGATTTGACAGCAACGAAGTGGCGGGGGCTTGTGTTTCCGACATTATCCGCGCCGGCGTTTTGCCCGTAGCGATCGAATTTATGGACCGTCCGGTTATTAGGGCCGCCGAGAACTTTACCCATGCGGGTTATCCTGATGTAGAGGCGCTGCTGATCATCGAGGTCGAAGGTTCGGAAACCGAGATTGCCAGCCAACTGGCGCGGATTGTCGAAATCGCCAAGCGGCATAATCCTGTTGAGCTGCGCGAGAGCCAGAGCGCGGCTGAATCTGCCAACATCTGGAAAGG
>DFBP01000077.1:17354-17895 GCA_002366685.1 Rhodobacterales bacterium UBA3077
ATTCCGGTGAGCCAGTTGCCGCTGGTATTGCGGCGGATCACCGAGATGTCCGGCGAATACGGGCTGGATGTGGGTAATGTTTTCCACGCGGGGGATGGCAATATGCACCCGCTTATTTTGTATGATGCCAACAAGCCCGGAGACCTTGAGAAATGTGAGGCATTCGGGGCGGATATCCTCAAGCTCTGCGTTGAGGTTGGCGGTTGCCTGACCGGTGAACACGGGGTCGGGATTGAGAAGCGCGAGCTAATGGATAGCCAGTTTAACAAGGTTGACCTTGAAGCGCAGATGAACGTGAAAGACGTGTTTGACCCGGCGTGGTTGTTGAACCCCGCCAAGGTGTTCCCGCTCGCGGCTTCCGAGGAGCGGCGCGCATGAGACCATCATCTGAGGCTGAACTGGCTGAATCCGTAGCTGGTGCACAAGGCCCGCTGGAGATCATCGGTGGTGGCTCGCGCAAGGGCTTTGGTAATGTGGTTGAGGGCGAGGCGCTGCATGTGAGCGGCCTTTCCGGCATTTCGCTTTATGACCCCGGCGCGCT
>DFBP01000246.1:0-1830 GCA_002366685.1 Rhodobacterales bacterium UBA3077
TTGGCAAAAGCCTCTGCCGCGGCTTTGTATTCCTCAGGCGCCGAAATGGTTTCCAACCAGAGCACATCGGCTCCGCCTTCGAGCAAGGCCGCCGCTTGTTCTTGAAACATTTCAACCGCATCAGCGTGGGAAAGTGGCCCGAGGGGTTCAAAAATCTCGCCGGTGGGGCCAACCGAGCCAGCCACCACAACCGGACGACCCGCAGCATCCGCGACTTCCCGGCCCAGTTCGGCTGCGGCTTTGTTGAGTTCGCGCACACGGTCCTGGGCATTGTGTAACTTGAGCCGGGCAGCCGTGCCCCCAAAGGAGTTGGTCAGAAATATGTCCGACCCCGAATCCACCGCGCCCTGATAGAGCGCGCGGATTTTGTCGGGTTGGTCCACATTCCACAACTCGGGTGCCTCGCCTGCCTCCAAACCCATGTTAAAAAGATTGGTCCCTGTGGCCCCGTCGGCCATCAACCAGTCTTTTTCCGCCAAAAGTTTGCTAAGCAAATCCATTTTATCCAACCTGTTTTTGTGCGATCGAACCAAGACGTTCAATCATCGCCCGAAGGCCGTTACTCCGCTGTGCAGAAAGGTGCTGATCCAGCCCCAGCCGGCCCATCTCTTCAAGCGCGTTCACCTCTAGCGCATCTTTGAAAGGCAATCCATCATAAAGCGCGTGCAAAACCGCAATCAATCCGCGCACGATCATCGCATCGCTATCGCCGGTAAAACGGATTACATCTCCGGAGAGGTCCGGCATAATCCAAACCTGCGAGGCACAGCCGTGCACCTTAGTTTCCGCGATTTTGTGCGCTTCGTCCATCGGGGCCATTTTTTTGCCCAGATCAATCACATAACGATAACGGTCTTCCCATTCGTCAATGAACTCGAAATCCTCGACAATTTCTTCAAACTTTTCGCTGGCCATAGTGTCTGACTCCTTTGGTCAACTATCTAGGCCTTTGGCGCGCCCTCGTCCAGCCCCGTGCGACGCTTTAGCCGGAAAATACCGGCATTTATGGTCGGCAACCCTGAATCACCAAACACCTATTCCAACTCAATTATTTTCACACCCTGCGGACTGGCGGATAGGCCGATTTCACCCGCTTTGAGGCGCAACGCGTCCCGCCCGAAGACTTCACGCCGCCATCCGGTCAGAGCGTGGACATCCGGCGCATCTTCCGAAGCAATCCGGTCAAGGTCTGCGGCGGTGGCGATCAGTTTGCTGGCCACACCTTCACGGCTTGACTTCGCTTTCAAAAGCACCCGCAAAAGGTCGCCTAACGCCTCGTTCCCTTGAGGTTTTTCGCGCTGTTTGGCTGGCTTGGGCAGGTCTTTTTCCGGCAACTCGATACCCGTTTTTACCGCTTTCAAAATCCCTTCGGCTATCGGGCCTTTACGGGCATCACGTAGCAACAACCTCGACCGCCCCAAGGATTGAATGTCCTGTGGTTTATTGGCCGCCAACTCCAGAAGCGCATCATCTTTGAACACGCGCGGGCGCGGGATGTTTCTATCCTGCGCATAGGCTTCCCGAAATTGCGCCAACTCATGGGCGATCGCCAAAAACCGGGNNGGCATTTTCCGGGCGGATTATATAGGTCTCGGGGTCCATCAAAACCGCGAGCTCTTCCTGAACCCAGCCCTCGCGATTCTTGGCTTTGAGCTGCCCTTCCAAATGCTCGTAAACTACACGCAGGTGGGTCACATCCCCAATTGCGTAAGTCTTTTGCTTGTCTGTCAGTGGACGGCGCGACCAATCGGTAAACCGGCTGGATTTATCAACCTGCTCCCGTGCAACTTTGCGCACCAGCGTTTCATAGCCGACCTGTTCGCCAAATCC
>DFBP01000246.1:1998-4696 GCA_002366685.1 Rhodobacterales bacterium UBA3077
AGGCAGAGCTTGGAATAATAGGTACGTTCGCGGAGGAACTCGGTATCAACGGTTACATAAGGATGGCTGGCGCACTCGATGCAGAATTCTGCCAGTGCCTCGGTGGTTGTTATTGTTTTCATATCCCTGCTATATCGGGGTAACGCGTGTATTTCCACCACTTTTGAGGCCCCAATGCGCCATAAGCTTGAAATTGATCTTGCAACGCCTGAAGCACCGCCAAAGGCGTCGGTCGAGGCAGCCGTAAAGCTGCTCGAAAGCGGTTACCTGTTTCGCTACGGTGAAATGGGTGGAGAAGGGAACGAAGCGGCCCTCTTGGAGGAGGAGTTTGCGGCTCTTTTAGGCTCGAAATACTGTATCGGCGTGAATTCAGGTGGCTCGGCCATTTTTCTGGCGCTCAAAGCCGCCGGTGTTGAGCGTGGCGACAAAGTTCTGCTCAATGCCTTCACGCTGGCCCCTGTGCCCGGCGCTCTGGAGCACCTAGGGGCCGAAGCTGTGCTGGTAGAGATTGACCAGCGCCTAGTTGTCGATATTGATGATCTTCGCATCAAAGCCAAAGCTTCCGGCGCAAAATACCTGCTAATGTCCCATATGCGAGGGCATGTGGCTGACATGGACGCCGTTTCGGAAATCTGTGATGAATTCGGGATCAAAATGATCGAAGACTGCGCCCACACGATGGGGGCCACATGGAACGGTAAACAAACCGGCCGCTTTGGTGTTGCCGGCGCTTTTTCGAGCCAGTCCTACAAGCAGTTCAATACCGGTGAAGGCGGGTTGATTGTAACCGATGACGAAGACCTCGCCGCACGCGCTATCCTGATGTCGGGCAGCTATATGCTTTATGCGCAACACAGTGCAGCCCCCTCAGAGGCCGTTTTTGACCGCTGGAAAGGCACTTGTGCCAATCACTCAATGCGGATGAGCGCGCTGGTTGCTGCAATTCTCCGCCCCCAGCTTCAGCTTCTCAATGAGCGCAACGCCCGCTGGCGCAAGATTCACGACCGTGTCGCGTCCCGCCTGCGCACGCATCAGCTTTTGCGGCTGCCAGATCGCCCCGAAGCCGAAGATTATACGCCCACTTCAATCCAGTTTTTTATGGAAGGGCTAACAAATTCGCAAATTGAATCCATCATTGCAGATTCTACAGCCCACGGTGTTCCGGTCAAATTCTTTGGCGGTAGCACCCCGCAAGGGTTCACCTCGCGCTCTCCACATTGGCAATACCTCCCCGCGCAGGACTTACCGCGCTCAGAAGCAATACTATCAACACTGTGTGATATAAGGTTGCCGCTCGGCCTTACCAATGCACAAGCCGATACGCTTGCCGAAGTGGTTATCGAAAGCCTAAACGAGGCCCTGCCATGAGCCGCCTGACCCTTCGCAATATCGAAATATTTATCGCTGCCATTGAAGAAGGCTCGGTGGCCGCCGCCGCCAAACGGCTGGGCACAAGCCCCTCCTCTATCTCCCAGCATCTCAGCAACCTCGAAGAGGATTTGGGCACCACAATTATAGACCGCACCAGCCGTCCATTGGCGCTTACCCCCGCCGGAATTCTGTTCCGCCGCCGCGCTGCAAATATCCTGACAGAAGCCACCCGCGCGCGGGCGGAACTGGCTATGTTTGATTATACAACGCTCACGCGGTTTTCGCTGGCAGTGATTGACGACTTCGAGCCGGATGTAACGCCAGCCCTTATGGCTAGCCTTAGTGCCGACATGCCTGATTGCAACATGGTATTGCAGACCGGAGCCAGTCACGCCAACCTCAGCGCGCTCGAATCACGCACGGTTGATATGTGCATAGCTGCAGAGCCCGACACTCCCAAAGACTGGATGGATATCTACCCGCTGCTCAACGAGCCATTTGTGATCCTGGCTCCAAAAGGACAGGTCAATATAAACAACCCCAGCCTTCCCCAACTTATGGCGAAGCCGTTTATCCGGTTCCCCAAAAATCAGGTCGTTGGTCAAATGATCGAAGACCGGCTTATCGCTGAACGGCTGTCCCTTCCTCATAAGTTTGAGATCGACAGCTACCAGTCTATTATGGCTATGGTTGCAAAGGGGGCTGGCTGGGCCATCGCTCCACTTATGGTTTTTCTGCGGGCGCAACGATTCCAATCTGAAGTTGACATGCTGCCCCTATCGCTCGAGCCGCTCGCCCGACGCATATCGCTTTTTGCCCGAAAAGACTCACTCGACCGGATGCCTGAAGACATCGCAAACCGGCTCATCGCTTTGATTGATGAAATGCTGGTTCATCCGACCATAGCGCGCCATCAATGGCTGTCGGACGGCTTCAAACACATTGGGTAACGCATCATCGAAATGAGGCAAATTTCACAGCACTTACATCCGCGCTACGAAGCAATCAGCATTCGAGCTTCAGAGACACAGTCTAGTATAAACTTGATTGTTTCATCCAGCTCTTCCCGGCTCATCCCAACCGGCAAGCGAATATCGCAAGCCCGTTTTAGCATGGCGCGGGTGATCGGAAGCTCGGGCACGTTCCCGATAAATTTCCAGTTCCAGAACACGCGGGCATTGTCGCCCTGCATCCCGAAGATGCTAATCGGATTTCCGCGTGCCGTCGAAATTTCCATAACACGCATGGTTTGCGCGTCATCAAATCCAATCAAATTAAACTGAAGCGAATCCGGCGCACGGCGCTCCCGACGATCTGCCGGCGGCAC
>DFBP01000246.1:4720-25675 GCA_002366685.1 Rhodobacterales bacterium UBA3077
GATCAGCGGAATCTGCGGCCGAATAACTGCAGCAGACAAATTGTTCAAACGTAAATTGAACAATGGAAACAGGTTTTGGTACTTCTCGAAGGGCACTTCCGGATAACCGTGCTTGGCCCAGTTGTGCTCGTAAGCTCCCGACATAAACACGGCTTTAGCGATAATATCAGGATCATCTGTAAGTAAAATGCCACCCTCGCCACCGTTTACCATTTTGTAAGACTGGAAGCTAAAGCAGCCAACGGCACCAATTGTTCCGATTTTCCGGTTGTTCCACAATGTCCCCAGTGAATGGGCTGCGTCTTCGATCAAGGGAACACCTCGCTCGTCGCAAAGCGCTTTGATTGCATCCATATCGGAAGTATGACCCCGCATATGCGAAATTACGACCGCTTTGATATTCCCGTTGAGTTTGGTCTCAAAATCGTCGAGGTCAATGCGAAGATTATCCCCGACCTCAACCAGAACAGGAAGCGCCCCGGCGTTGACCACAGCACTCGGAACTGCCGCAAAAGTCCAGGCCGGTATTAGAACCTGATCACCGGTTTTAACGCCGACCGCGAGCATAGACAGATAAATTGCCGAAGAGGCCGAATTAACCGCCAACGCGTATTTGCTTCCCATATAGGCCGCAAATTCTCTTTCCAACAATGTCACCTGAGAGGGGTTGTCTGCCTTGGCGGTGTAACGAAACAGATCACCTGTTTCCATCAGGCTGTCAATAACTTCTCTGGCGGATTCAGGGATAGGTTCTGCATCATATACGCTGCGTTTGCTCGACATGGCGTTCTCTTTTTTTAAATTCATCATTCATGTTTTCTATACACATGAAATTCAAATCAGCAAAGTGAAATAATTTGGACAAGCCATTTTATGCTCAAGCCCCAAAAGCAGAACACCACACAACTTCGGGCCAAGGCTTAATCATCTGGCAATACTGCCGATTTCCCTTTACATTGGCTTCTCAAACGGGAAGGCGAGCTATGTCAAATCAGATCAACAACATTATCGAAAAAATAGGGGAACTTCAGGACGAGTTGGAGCAGGCCTTTGAAGCGCGCAAAAAGGAGTTTGGTTTCAAAATCGAGAAGCACAGAATCAAATTCGAAAAGAACGAGATTAAAGCGCAAAAGCGTTTCAAAACTCTACTTTTCACATATGTATTTAGCGCTCGTTTTTTGGTGGCTTTAACCGCTCCGGTCATCTACTCGCTCATTATTCCCTTTTTGTTGCTCGATCTGTTTGTATCCCTATACCAATTGATCTGCTTTCCGGTTTACGGAATGGAAAAGGTTAAGCGAGGTGGGTACATTGTTTTTGACCGGCACAAGCTCGGATACCTGAACCTTCTTGAAAAACTAAACTGTGCTTATTGTTCATACGGTAACGGCGTGCTCGCTTACTCGGTCGAAGTTGCCTCCCGCACAGAAAGCTACTGGTGCCCTATTAAACACGGGCGGAAGCTATCGGCATACCACAACCGTTACGGAGATTTTTCAGAGTTCGGAGATGCCGAAAACTATATAGCTGACTTAAAGAGAAATATGGAAAACGTGCAGAAAAAAGTTGATGAATCATGATCTCTAGCGCATCCAGCTAAGCAATACTATGGCCACTCGAGCAGCTACAATCGCAGCAACAATGGCTTTCTTTTCAAGCCGGTATTGGGGTCAGGTCTGACGTCAGTTCAGACTGCCAATCAATCTTGAAACGCTGTTTGCATTTCATTGAGCGCTTTCCGGATATACTCATCAGGCAAACCGGAACTATTCTTTACCCAGTTTTCTATCGCAACCCGAAGGGCTGTGGTGATTAGCGCGGCCATCAGGCCTGCGTTGCCACTGCGTGCGCTCAACTGAAGCCGACGTGCAATCAGACCTCCCAGCATCTGCTCAAAATCATGAAAGACATTCACTTTTATCATCGAGAGCTTCGGGTTTGAAAGAGAGATTTCAAGCAGCTTCTTCAGCATCTGACGGTTTTCCGCATAGAACTCCATCATTGGCACAATCAGATCCGCCAAATCGTCCTGCAATTGCCCCCTTCCGGCGGCAAAAGTTTGCACGTCTTCCTTCGAAAATTCCAGCGTTGGCGGTAGGAGGGCTGCCTCTTTGTAGGAAAAATAATTGAAGAAAGTTCGCGGACTTATACCGACTTTCTCGCTGATCATTTCAGCGGTCACATTATCCAAGCCATTTTCGAAAACCAAATCAACAGCAACACGGCGAATGCTGTTGGCGGTTTGTAACTTCTGGCGCTCTCTTAGTGTTACCACAAATCCTCACAAACTTTTTGGTTGCACAAACTGCAGGAGTTGCATAAAGAGCAACTTTGAGCTTTGTCAACCATTTTTGTGTAAATCAACTATTGCTTGTTTTGCAAAAAACGGTGAAAGAGCGACCGAAACCCAGAGTTAGATTTGGGAACGTGATGTGAGGTTTAATAATGCGGGCTTTAAAATCTTATGGGGTTGCTGCCTTTCTGGTGATTGTAGTTGCCGCCTGGCTGAGCACCGGCGTAATTGTCATTGGTGGCAATGGTCCGAGGAACAGTGAGTTCACGGTAGTTTCGGTGCTTGAGGAAGATGGTGGCGTCCTCACGGATACGATTGCTGAATACGAGATTGGTGTGGATATCCACCACGAAGAAGGGGTCGAAGACCCGGCTTTATCCGTTGCCGAGCGAAATGCGCTTATTGCGCAGGCGGAAGGCGTCAGCAGGATCGTCAGGGTCGAAACTTTTTCACTTCAGCCAATGAAACTTGAGGTGGCCCTACGTGGATTTACAGAGGCAAAATCGTCCCTGTCCGTGGTTGCCCAGACCAGCGATATTGTTACATCCGTACTGGTTACTGAAGGACAGGTTGTAGAGGAAGGCGATTTAATCTGCACTCTGGACAGAGGGACAAGGCAAGCCAATGTTGATCAGGCGCAGGCGGCTATCAATCAGGCTGAGGCCGCCTTGCAGGAAGCACAAACCTCTTTCAATACCAACCAGTCTCTGCGCGAAAAAGGGGTCGTATCGGAAAACTCAGCCGAAGGGTTCATTGCCAGCCTACGGGCTGCCGAGGCCAATTTGGAAGCGGCTCAGGTTGGCCATAGAAACCGGGAAATGGAACTGGAAAGAACTTCCATCCGTGCTGCGGTTGCCGGTGTTATCCAGGGGCCGATTGTTGAGGTTGGGTCGCTCTTAGGGGTCGGCAACGGCTGTGCGACTATCATCCAGCTCGACCCGATGATTTTTGTTGGCGCGGTGCCTCAGGCGAAAATTATATTTGTCAAACTCGGTCTGGACGCTGAAATCACTACCATCACCGGACAAACGGCGCAGGGCATTGTCAGCTTTGTTGCCGTTAGCTCAAACCCGGCGACCCGGACCTTTGAATTGAAGATTGAATTTTCCAACTCTGACCATGCAATCCTTGACGGGCTTACAGCCGAGGCCGTGGTTCAGATGGGGAACATTCCGGCCCATCTGCTGCCGCAATCATCGCTGACCCTCGATAGTGAAGGGGTTTTGGGGGTTAAAGCTGTGGAAGACGGTATTGTGGTTTTTTATCCGCTCGAAATTCTAGGAGATACCCGCGAAGGCGTTTGGGTGGCAGGGCTACCCGTTCGTTCTGATATCATCATTGTCGGGCAGGAATACGTCAGCAAGGGGCAGCAAGTTGATGCCCGGTTTGCCGAGTAGGAAACGCTGACATGGTCAATTTTATAGAACAAATCCTGCGTATGCCCCGGGTGGTAATGACGGTCATGGTCCTGCTGCTTGTTGCGGGGATGGCTTCTTATATCAGCCTACCTAAGGAGAGCTTTCCAACCGTCGACATTCCGTTTTTCAATGTCACCGTTTCACAAAGAGGCATATCCCCAAGGGACGCCGAGCGTTTGCTCGCCAAACCTATCGAGGATCGGCTGCTTGGAATAGACGGGCTTGAAAAACTAACCGTCAGGGCAACGACAGGACGCGCGTCAATATTCCTGGAATTTGGTGTGGATGTCATAAATGATGATGCGCTCGCCGATATACGGGGTGAACTTGAAGGGGTTTCCAGCGAACTACCTGCCGATGCAGACGAGCCCGAAATCAACGAGATTGCAATCACTGACCGACCGGTATTGTCGGTTGCGGTATATGGGGACGTGCCCGAACGCACGCTTACCGGACACGTTAATGCATTGCGCGATGAGCTGGAATCCATTGCCGATGTTCAGGAAGTTTTGATCTCTGGCATGCGTGATGAAGTATTGGAGGTGCAAATGGATTTGCTGCACCTCGAAGCCTACAATATCACCGCCCTGCAATTATTTGATGCTTTGGCGCGTAACAATATTATGGTGGCAGGTGGCACTCTGGACATCGGACATGGTTCATTCAATGTCGATGTACCCGGCCTGATTTCCACCGCCGAGGAGCTGTACAGTCTGCCACTGAAAACGGTCGGGAATACGGTTGTCACCTTTGGGGATGTGGCCACCATCACGCGTACCTTCAAAGATGCAACTGAATTTGCCTATGTGAATGGCTCGCCCGCAATCACCCTCGCGATCAAAAAGAACCTTGGCACAAACATTATCGAGGTCTCCGATGAAGTTCGCCGGGTGGCGGAAGAATTTACCGAGGACTGGCATGACGGCATTGAGATCAGCTTTCTGGTTGATCAATCCGTTGGCACAAAAAACCTGTTCCGCTCGCTTGAAGCGGCCGTGCTGACTGCGGTTGCCCTTGTTCTGATCATGACCATCGCGACCCTTGGGGTGCGGCCTGCCATCCTCATTGGCATGTCGATTCCAATTTCATTCATGATGGCCTTTTTGTTCATGCAAATGACGGGAATGACCATCAACATGATGACAATGTTCGGCATGGTCATCGCCGTGGGTGTTTTGGTGGACGACCCTATTGTAGTTGTTGAATATGCCGAGCGAAAGCTGTCTGAAGGCATATCAAAGAAGAAGGCTTTTATCCTTGCCGCGCGGAAAATGTTTGTGCCGGTTGTGGCTGCCACCGCGACCACGCTTGGCGCCTTTGTACCGCTGCTTTTCTGGCCCGGAATTATTGGCAAATTCATGAGCTATCTACCGATTGTGGTAATCGTAGTCATGGTCGCATCCCTAATTTCTGCCTTGATTTTCATGCCCGTCATCGGCGCGTTTATCGCAAAACACGAGCTGAATGAAAAAGAACAGGCCGCAGCTGACATCGTCATGAATCCGGACAGGTTCGACATTCACAAAATTCGAGGAATGATCGGCATTTATGTACGCATGATGTCAAAATTGCTACACCACCCATTTAAAACTTTGGTCATTGGTTTTGCCATTATTGGATCTGTTTTCGTCTATTTTGCTCAAAACCCGACGGGTGTTGAGGCCTTTCCTGCTGGCGAGCCTGAATACGGCGTCGTATCTGTTGTAACGCGCGGCAATTACTCGCCGGTGGAAATTCGTGATCTGCTTCTGGAAGTGCAAGAAGAAGTTTTGAAGGTTCCCGGAATTCAGGACGTTATCCTTTCCTTCGGTGGGGCCCAAGGCTCTCCTTCGGACACGATTGGTAATCTGCAGCTGCAACTCCAACCTTGGGAAAAGCGCGTCAGAGCCGATATTATTTTTACCGAACTGCGGGAACGGGTAAGCCGGATTTCGGGTGTTGAAATCCAGATCGCACCGGAAGAGAGTGGGCCCCCTGCTGGCAAAGCGATAAACGTGCGTATCACGGGGTCAAACTATGAAGAACTGCTTCCGGTTGCCAAGCGCATCCGAGAGTATATCGAGTTTGAGATTGACGGAACAGTTGATGCCGAAGACGCTCGCCCCTCACCGGGGATTGACTGGGTTCTGGAAATCGACCGCGTGGAAGCCGCCAAATTCGGGTTGGGCATCCGGGAACTTGGTCCGTATGTACAGCTTGTCACCGATGGCGTTAAACTGGGTACATATCTGCCAAGTGAATCTCCGGATGAACTTGATATTCTTGTGCGGCTGCCTGCGGATGAGCGCAGTTTTGACTCGTTGGACTCACTTCGCATCACAACGGCCCAAGGGCTTATCCCTGTTTCGAACTTTGTCACACGCAAAGCAATTCCCAAGGTCGGAAATATAACCCGGCAAGACGGGTTTTTCTCAATTTTCATCGGTGCCAATGTTTTACCCGGGGTCAGAGCGGATGAGAAGGTCAGCCAACTGCAGGAATGGGCGGCGGCGCAGGAATGGCCTGAAGGTGTATCACTGGTCTATGGTGGCGCAACAGAGCAAATGGAAGAAACCAACGCCTTCATGGCTAAGGCGCTTAGCGCATCTATGTTCCTTATCTTTCTGATATTGCTCCTGGAATATAATAGCTTTTATCAGGTGTTTGTGACGCTTTCGACCGTAGTCATGTCCACCGCCGGAGTCCTGCTCGGTATGTTGATTACTGGCATGACGTTCTCGGCGATTATGACCGGTCTTGGGATCGTCGCCTTGTCTGGTATTGTTGTAAAAAACGGTATTGTGCTAATCGATACCTATAATCATCTCAACCGCGAGGAAGGGATTGAGCCGGTCAAGGCTATGTTGATCACTACCGCCCAGCGGATCAGACCGGTGCTTCTAACAGCGATTGTGACCGCCTTAGGCGTCATTCCGATGGCATTGAATATCGAGTTTGATTTCATCCGGCGAGAAATTATCGTTGGCGGTTTGGCAGGCAATTTCTTTGTCCACCTTTCTGCGGCTTTGGTTTCAGGGCTGCTCTTTTCGACGATCCTAACATTGGTGATGGTGCCCGTAATGATTACCGCACCTTCCGAGATTGTGAAGCATTTCAAAGCCTCCACAAATCGGTTGAAATCGCGATTTAAGCGAACGGTGACAATATCGGAAGACGGTGTCATGGTGCGAGCAAAGGCTGAAGTTTCAGAGGTTCCAGAAGAGTCGAAAACGGCTGCGGAATAATATTTCCGCTATCGGTCAGGCGCACCGACCCTAGAGTATGCAAGCCATGAAGGCTTATTAGCAATACACCCACTGGGTGGGTTTATCAGGCCTATTGAAGCGCTTTAATTTGACCAATTCCATGGATCAACTCTGCGCAATTAATTCGCGGCTGCTTGCAAAATCAACAATGCCCCTTCATTTAGGCAAAAATTGGTTCTGCTAAGGGACCAGCTTCGGATGCCGGGACATGTACTGAAAGCATCAAATATAAATATCAGATCGCACTATTTACCTATGCAGCCATTCAAAAAATATACTTTGAATAGTGAATTTCGATCCAATTATTTGATAATGTTTGGTAAAGTGGCTCCGGCGGTAGGGGTCGAACCTACGACAAATTGATTAACAGTCAACTGCTCTACCACTGAGCTACGCCGGAACAGGCCACGCTTTCGCGTCGGTGAGGGCGATATAGCAAAGCCGGATTATGCCGACAAGGGGATAATCGACAAAGTTAAAAATAATTCCGACGCGGAGTGGTTTTTTGTCCTCAATCAGAACATCGGCAGCCGAAATCAGGCTCATAAAAACGACCTAATCTTTGGTCAACGAAAAGCGGGCGTCAAACGCGAGTGCCCCTTGGCTCCGAACAATTCCTCGCTGGTGCAGATCAATCATATGGGCAAATACATTGCGGGCCGCCATTGGCAGAAGCCGATGATCAAGGTCGGTGTAAATGCGGGATGTAATTTGATGGACAGTGCCAGCATTCATTTCTTCCAGAATTTGTGCTTCTCTGGTTTTCCGGTGCGTAAACTGGTGGGACAGCATTTTTTGAGCGTTGATCAGCGGTGCACCGTGGCCGGGATAATAAATACTTTCGGAACGGCCCTGTAATTTCTCCAACGAGATCATAAACTGAGTCAAATCTCCATCAGGAGGAGAAACCAGCGTTGTCGACCACGCCATTATGTGGTCACCGCTAAAAATGGAATCTTCCCAGGCAAAACAAAGATGGTTGGACATATGGCCGGGTGTGTGGATCGCCTCCATTTTCCAACCGACACCGCGAATCTCCTCGCTGTCCTGCAATAAGACGTCGGGTTTGAAATTCGTATCTATACCTTCTCCACCCGCAAGGCCGCCCTGCCCTGCCAACAATCGCATCGGCTCACTCATTCCTGCACCACTCGCGCCAAAAGCAAAGATCGGTGCATCAAAAGTCTGTGAAAGCCGGTGTGCGAGCGGAGAATGGTCTATATGCGAGTGCGTCACGAGAATATGGCTTACACGCTGGCCGAAGAGAGCTTTTGTCAAAGCTTCAAAATGCTTCTCGTCATCCGGACCCGGGTCAATAATAGCGACCTCACCCTCACCCAAAATATAAGTTCGCGTACCGGTAAATGTCATCGGAGACGCATTTGGGGCTGTTACAACCCGCAAACCCTCCCGCAAAATTTCAACTTCTCCGATGTTCGGAGTATGGTTTGTGTTAAACAATCTCTTCCCCTTGCTTTACATGCGCCTGCCGCTTAACGCTTAACTATGAAATTTGGTTGGCTCAAGAGATACATGCCCCGTTCGCTATTCGGGCGTGCCGTGTTAATCCTTTTACTTCCTATGATCGGGCTTCAACTGGTCGTTGGGCTGGTGTTCATCCAGCGCCACTATCAGAGTGTAACCGAGCAAATGGCAGCTTCGGTCATTCTCGAACTTAAACTTGCCATCGAGCAGGTGTCACGGTTTGATGACCCCCAGAACGCACTTGATGAGATTTCCGTTAATCTTGAAATGTTGCTGCTGCTCAATCCAGAATCCCAGCCTCTCGCAGATGACCGCGTTGTTTTTTATGATCTTTCAGGGAAAACACTGATTCAGGCCCTGCATCGGGAAATCGAATGGCCGCTCTCCGTGGACCTTCTCAGTTTTCCGAATCGGGTAGATCTCAAGGTGCAGTTAGAAAAAGGCGTGCTCGAAGCTGTCATTGCCAGAAGTCGCGTCACGGCCACTAATCCCCACCAACTTTTAGTGCTAATGCTTTCTACGTCCCTTATATTGATGGTTATTTCAATTTTATTCCTACGCAATCAGATACGTCCGATCAACAGGCTGGCGGAAGCCGCCGAATCCTTCGGGAAAGGTCGCAATGTATCGGTCCATCCGGCTGGGTCTTCGGAAGTACGCCGGGCTGCACTTGCGTTTATGAGTATGCGTAACAAACTGGAGCGGCAAGTGGAGCAGCGCACTCAAATGCTTTCGGGTGTTTCACATGACCTGCGAACGCCCCTCACCAGATTAAAACTCTCGGCTGAACTTCTGGATTTGGGGGAGGATGTAAAAAAAGACATCGCCGAAATGGAACACATGCTGGACGGATTTTTGGCATTTGCGCGCGATAATCAAGCCGAAGAGGGGCAGCCGACAGATCCGGTAAGCCTTGCCCGCAGCGTGGCCGAGAAAATGGGAAATGTTGACATTACAACTTCAATCTCCACGGCAGATACGCGCAACGTCATCCTTCGCAAAAATGCTATTGAGCGCGGCCTGCAAAACCTGTTGGGGAATGCTTTATTTTATGGCAGCAAGGTCTCATTGCACATATCACTCAATCGCCGTTTTTTGGAATTTACGGTAGAAGATAACGGGCCGGGAATTCCAGCTCAAGACTACCAACTTGCCTTACAGCCGTTTTCCCGCCTTGACGATTCAAGAAATCAAAACAAAGGCGGGGTCGGGCTTGGGCTTAGTATTGCGCTGGATATTGCCCGTAGCCACGGCGGGATCCTCGAACTTGGTGTAAGCGAGTCTCTGGGAGGGTTGAGCGTAAAAATGGTTATTCCGCGCTAGCCTTCACGCGCCTGCCCTTTCCAAACCCGAATCCGCAAACAACCCAACAAAACGCCCCAGGCGCAAAGCCTTTTCCGGATTTGACGCATTCCCGTCCAATGCCCGTCTTTTCACACCCTGAAGAATCGCCGCCATTCGGAAAAAGCTGAAAGCAACGTAGAAACCCATATCGGGGGGGTCGATTTTCATGCGGGCCGCGTAAGTCTCTACATAAGCTTCATCGGTTGGAATACCGAAAGCAGAACGGTCCACCCCCGCCAGACCACGGCCCTCGACGCCAACAGGCATGGCCCATTGCATCAATTGGGCGCCCAAATCAGCCAGTGGATGGCCAAGTGTTGAAAGCTCCCAATCAAGAATGGCGCTTAAAGCATTGGTTTTTCTATCAAATAACAAATTATCAATCCGCCAGTCGCCATGCACAAGGGTCGTTACGCCATCATCAGGCGGCATGTTAGCGGCAAGCCAATCGAAAAGCCGGTCCATCGCTGGAATTTCTTCTGTAGCGCTGGAGTGGTATTGCCCCTGCCAACGGCTCAATTGACGCTCGAAATAGTTGCCTGGCTTGCCGAAATCAAGCAAACCGGCAGCCCGGAGGTTGACCGAATGCACGGCCACCAATCCTTTATTCATTTCATCATATATTTGGGTTCGTGCGCTGGCGGTCATCCCCTCCAGACGCGGGTCGCTAAAATTAGCGCCCTCGGAAAAGGTCATCACATAAAACATCGTGCCAAAAATTTGTGGGTCATCACACAGGAGGAACGGCTTGGGCACCGGCAAACCAAGACCGTGCAATGCCTGAAGAACCCTGTACTCACGATCTACCGCATGGGCGGATTTCAACAAAACACCGGGAGGTTTGGCCCGCAAAACATACTTCCCCGTCGGGGTCGTCAAAATGTAGGTCGGGTTTGATTGCCCATCAGCCGTTTTTTCGGCGGAAACGGGCCCTGTAAAGCCTTCGATACTACTTTCAAGATACTCGGATACCTTATTGATATCCATCATATCTTCTCGTTAGCGTATTGCCGAAGTTCCGTTCTTGCAACCTGCCGACGATGTACCGCGTCCGGCCCATCTGCCAAACGCAGAGTCCGCAAGTGAGTCCAGCTTGCCGCGAGCGGGGTATCTTGTGATATCCCCTGACCACCAAACATTTGCACAGCTTCATCCACCACTTTAAGCGCGACCTTCGGCGCAACCACTTTGATCTGGCTAATCCATGGTGCGGCGGCCTTGGGGTCGCCTTGGTCCATCATCCACGCCGCCTTTAAGCAAAGCAAACGCGCTTGTTCGATTTCCATTCTGCACTCGGCGATGATGTCATAGTTCGCCCCTAAATGAGCGATTTTCTTGCCAAATGCTTCTCGTGCGAGGCTTCGTTTGCACATTAGCTCCAGAGCATTTTCCGCATGGCCAATAGCGCGCATACAATGGTGTATCCGCCCCGGACCAAGCCGACCTTGCGAAATTTCGAAGCCCCTGCCCTCGCCGCGCAACAGATTTTCGGCAGGAACACGAACATTGCTGAACTTGATATGCATATGCCCGTGTGGCGCATCGTCATGGCCATAAACCTCCATCGGACGAAGGATCTTTACACCTGAGGTCTCAGCCGGCACCAAAACCATCGAATGACGACGGTATTTGTGATCCTCCTCGCCTCCGGTTTTTACCATTACAATATAGATTTTGCAGCGTGGGTCCCCTGCTCCGCTGGCCCACCACTTTTCACCGTTCAGAACATATTGGTCACCGTCCCGCACGCAAGACATGGAAATATTTGTAGCGTCAGATGAGGCTTCGCCGGGTTCGGTCATCAAATAGGCCGACCGGATTTCACCGTTTAGCAGTGGTGCCAGCCAACGCTTTTTGTGGTCTTCCGTGCCATAACGTTCCAGTACCTCCATATTGCCAGTATCAGGTGCCGAGCAATTAAAAACCTCCGCTCCCAGCGGTGTTTTCCCCATTTCCTCGGCCAAGAAAGCATATTCAACCGTGCTTAGCCCGTAGCCTTTTTCGCTATCTGTCAGCCAAAAATTCCAAAGGCCGCGTTTACGCGCCTCCGCCTTTAGCTCCTCCAAAATTTCGGTCATCCGGGCTGTATAGACAAAACGATTACCGGATTTGCCAACCTCGCTCCGGTATTCTTCCTCCAAAGGCATAATTTCCTGTGCCACCATTTCACGCACCGCCGCAATGAGCGGAGCAACTTTTTCACTTATACCTAAATCCATTTCAGCCTCCTGAACGCTTGTTCACATTTGGCCGCATTTTGCCCGAGTGTTCAACCACAATCGCATTGACGCCGCATTATAGGCAAGGTAATCACCGCCTATTGCGGGTGTAGCTCAGTTGGTAGAGCACCAGCTTCCCAAGCTGGTTGTCGCGAGTTCGAACCTCGTCGCCCGCTCCATTTTCCTCGGGTATTGTTAGCTTTTTTAGCACCCCCCGAATTGCTGCTAAAGGACAAAGGAGGACAGTAAGGGACTGGAAATCCCCACACTGACCCACACTTGTCCCGACGCCGTCGGCCCAAAAAAGGGGGAATCTCCAAATTTAAAATTGTTGCGGTGATTGATGACGAATCAAACAAGCTTAGAAAACTCCGTTGTGAAATTATGACCCAAAATGTAGGGCACGCTTGCCGTAAAATGAGGCTGTTAAGTTGGCGCTCCAAAAAAAATCATACTACGTATGGAGGATTGCATGGTTCCCCATATACTATAAGGTGTAATTTCTATCGATAAACTTTTACTTTTCAAGGTATGTGCTGCTCGACTTGATTTTTTCAGTACGCTACTCAATGTAAGGAATAACATATTGCAATTTAAATTTTCCAATATTGTTAGCAGCTTCATAGCATCAATCCCTATCATGCTGATTTGTAGTTCGGAAATTATCGCCGAAACAACTTTCCCTGACACACGTATTATTAGGTGGATTAAAGGTGCAAACATTGACTCGGAAGACGTTTCCCAAATGCGTGAGAATGCGATCGCGAAGTTTAATTTGTTTGATTTTGACGGCGGAGGCATTGGATTAAGTGATTTTACCTACACTCATCGAAGAAGAGCTGCGAGCTTTCGTGCTCGAATCATCCAAGAATGGGCAGAAAATGATCTTGATGTAAACGGTGTGGTCAGTCGGGCAGAGCTAGCCACAATTTTAAGGCCTAGCTCAAGAAGGTATCTGCAAGGTGATGGTTTTCATTTAAAACCGACACCTGAGCAAGAGGCTGCGGCCCTAAATGCGCTTGTTGATCAAGCTTCGGTGAACGACCAAAATCGCGACGGTGAAATTACCTTTCTTGAGATTCTTGCTGCAGCATCTGAACAGGCTACCGAACGGTTGGGTGAATCCACCACATACAGTGAACTAATTGCTGAGAATTCGATAATGGTTTTCGACACAGATCAAGACCGTACGGTTACACAGGTCGAGTTCGAAGCTGTGATAGATCATTTCTTAAGCTGGAAAGATTTAAACGGAAACGGCCACTTTGAACAACTAGAAAATGAAGCGTATACGGAAGCACTACATCAAGCAAACCGGCAAATGGCCGACGAAGCGACGCAGAGGCGTCTCGATGCCGAGCGTGCAGAACAGGCTGATATCTGTGGACGATTAATTGTTCCAGACAACGCCTCAACGGTCGTCGTCGGTGGATATGAAGGGAAAGCAATTTCAACCGTTAGTATTGGAGATCCAAATGACACGACGGGCGTGATAGACATAAAAATAGGAATTGGAGCAACTCCAATATTTCTGATGCTAGACAACTACAAGCCAACTATTTGGAGGATCAGTGGATTTACACAACGAGTAGTTGGAGTTGGAATTGATAAAGATGTTGCAGGTATAATTGGAATTTCGGCTGACAAAATTCAATACTTCAATAGTCTCGATTGCGAGTTGGATCTCTGGACTACTTCCAGAACGGGTGGCACGCGTGAAGCAACGCTCATATCCGCTGTATTGGGTGAGACGCCAGGTGTAATTATTTCTAGTTATGAATTTGGACTTGTAAATATTCCAGGTGGCGCATCTTCACGAGAATATAGATACCCAGATGTACGACCAAGGTTTTCGACTTTGGCGGGAAGACAAGTTGAGCAGGATTTACGTCGTTTCAATCCTGGTGGAATTGTCGACATTGACGTTTCAGAAGTGGTGTCTCATGGCGAAGTGACACCTTATGAGGTATTGCCGATTGAAGCCGGGTTGGCTGAGCTCGCAGAAACAGGCGCGATTGAACCAACAGGGTTTTGGCTGCATACACCAATTGACGGGCTTAGAATGGGAAGCCAAGGCCTTGTCTTTCGAACAAGCGCAGGCAAAGTTTTCCGTACTATGGGAGGTGATGACCTAATAACAGACGATGGAAGACGCTATCGAATGGTTGGTGGATCAGTAGAGCGCAGCTTTATAGGAGACAGGACTTATGTTATTCGTGAAACAATTGACCTTCCCCCAGGACTAAGCGGTGCGCATTCTGTATTGTTCCTTCTGCCGGTCGGTATGCAGCCTCCGCGCGGTGACGCCGGGGGATCTGAACTGCGTGTATTTGCCGAATAGTTTAGTCGGAAGCGTTGAGTGGTGACGCCCGACTGGACCTGTCGCGAGTTCGAACCTCGTCGCCCGCTCCATTTTCCAATTCCCGGGAACACTCTCGACAAACATCACGCTGAAGTTAAGGTAAGGCACAGCTCCGGCGTTTTCTGTGAGCCGGCCAATAACCTATAGACGGGCGAATTTATCATGCACAACAAAACCGCAATTGTAACCGGCGCCGCGCGCGGGATCGGGCTTGCCACAACCAAGCTCTTTTTGGCTGAAGGGCGAAGGGTTGCCATGGTGGATCGGGATTCCGAAGAGCTGGCAAAAGCCGCCAGCACCTTGGAAAACGTGTTTCCGCTTGATTACGATATTTCGGTTCCGGAGCAGGTTACAAAAATGGTCGCCGAAGCCGAGGACAAGCTCGGACATATTGATGCTTTGGTAAACAACGCTGGAGTCGCCGATTTTGGACCGATGGAAGACACCGACTTTGACCGTTGGCGCACGGTTATGGCCACCAATCTGGATGGCGTGTTCCTTTGCTCCCAAGTCGCAACGCCGGCCTTGAAGCACTCTAAAGGATGTATCGTTAACATTGCCAGTATTTCAGGATTGCGGGCTTCAACCCTGCGCGTGGCATACGGTACCTCCAAGGCCGCCGTCATTCATTTAACCCAGCAATACGCGGCAGAACTGGGAGACTATGGCATAAGGGTGAATTGTGTGGCACCGGGACCTGTACGGACAAAACTCGCGATGGCGGTCCATACGCAAGACATAATCGATGCCTATCACGATGCGATTCCGCTGAACCGGTATGGTTCAGAAGACGAAATTGCCAATGTAATTGTGTTTTTATGCTCGGAAAAAGCCAGCTATGTGACCGGCCAGTTGATCGCGGCGGATGGCGGGTTTGAGAGTACCGGAATTGGCCTCCCGTCGCTTAGGCAGGAATCTTAACGTTCTTCAGTCTGTAGCTCCTGCACAGTAACCGAATATCCGCCGGCAGCGATATAGTCTTTTTCTGCCGAGGTCGAAAGCCGGCCCATCGCTTTGTTGCGATACGGAAATCTCCCGAACTTTCGGATCACTTCCCGATGAGCACGCGGATGAAGGAAACGGTCTTCGCCCGACATATTGAGCTTGAACATACGCATGCATGTATCCTGATCTGCCAATACCTCCGAATGCATCAAAGGCAGGTAGAAAAACTGTCTCATCGGCTCCGGAATTTTCTGATCATAGCTGGCAAAAATTGCGCGTTTCGCAATGCATCGAGCTTTGCTGTCTGTCGCAAAAGAATCCCCTGAACCGCGGAACATATTTCGTGGAAACTGATCTATGGCGATCAACATCGCGAGCGAGCCTTCGGGATTGCCCGCCCAATCATCATATTCTCCGGCGCGCACATCGTGCCAAAAATCAATATACCGGTCCCGAATTTTTTGATCGAGAGCCGGATCAATGATGTACCAGCCCGCTGGGCCAACCTCGTCTTGCCAAAAGGTGATGATATCAGAAGGGTTAATTACCATCTGCTTACTCCCAAGATGTTGCCTGTGTTTTAGCTAAACTTTGAATATGCGATTCGGGCAAGTAGGAAATTAGGAATTTTTTTCCTCTTCATCCGCTTCCGCGGCTTCAATGGCAACTTCTTGCGCAAGTTCAGCCGCAATCGGGGTGGTTTGCGGCATAACGGGTGTATAGCTCATTGTTTCCTCAATCGGGATTGCGTCGCGTCGGGTCATCCGATAGGCGCCATAAAGCGCGATACTGCCCATGAGGATTATTATTGCGTAATAATAACTGAACGCCCCGAACTTCGTCATGGCAATGCCAACAATAACGGGCGTTCCCACCGCTCCGACGCCGTTTAGAAAAACCAGCGCCCCCGAAGCATTCGCCATATCCTCAACTTCAAGGTAATCGTTTGTATGCGCGATCAGCAATGAGTAAAGCGGGCTCGCCGTGGCGCCAATTAGGAAGCCAAGGAACAGCATCGTGTAAAACGAACTCGCGATCAAAAGACCGAAAGAGATCGCCACCGCACTTGCACCGGTGATGATAATTATAAGCAATCGGCGATCCATACGATCGGACGCCCAACCGATGGGATATTGCATTATCATTGCCCCCAAATAGCTAACGCCTACAAGCAAGGCAATTTCAGGGGTATCAAGGCCAATTTCGGTTGCAAAAACGGCTGTCATTCCGAATAGGACCGATAATACGCCTCCTAAGATAAAGGCTCCAACACTGCCAAGTGGCGAGGTTTTGAACAAGCGCGCCAAGGTCATGGGCTTCGCTGTGTGAAAGGAGGGCGCCGGACTGACGGAAAGAAGGATCGGAGCAAAGGAAACCGATACAAGCACCGAGATAACCGCAAACAGGATGAAACCGGACGGGTCTGCGGTTAGAATCAGGAATTGAGCCAATACAAGGCCAACCATCTGGATGATCATATAGGCCGAGAGCGCCTGCCCACGGGTTTCATTGGTAGCCGCGTCGTTGAGCCAGCTTTCGGCCACAACGTAAACGCCGGAAAAACCAAACCCGACAACAAGCCGTAATGCGGCCCATACATAAGGATCAGGCGCCATCGCATAAGCGATAAAGGCAGCCGAAACCAAGGACGCGAGCGCCGCAAAAACCCGCACATGCCCCACACGCCGGATCAAGCGCGGCGCAAGCCGGGAGCCAGCTAGAAACCCGACATAATAGGCTGTCATGACATAGGACATAGTTGTAGGGCCGAAGCCCTCAAGCGCACCGCGCACAGAAAGCAGCGTACCCTGCATTCCATTGCCGAGCATGAGCAAAAACATGCCCAGCAATAGCGCCCAGGAATTTTTAAGAATGTAGCCCATTTAGTGTCCCGTTAGTTTACCGAGATAATTGCGAAAGCCGGTATCCCCTGTCTGGTCATTTGGCGACCAGACAGATGTCGCTTTCCGAACTTTTTATTTTGATGTTGTGAAAGCGGGCGGACAGTGCCTTTCCTAGTGGCGAAAGAGAAGCGAACTATCCCCGTAGGAAAAGAACCGGTATTTTTCATCTAGCGCATGTTGATAAACATCGCGCGTTGTTTCCAGGCCAATTAGCGCGGAAACAAGCATCAGCAGGGTTGATTTGGGCAAGTGAAAATTCGTCATGAGCGCCGAAGTCACCTTAAAATCAAAGCCGGGTGTGATGAATATATCGGTATCGCCCTTCCAGGGCTGGATACTCCCTGTTTCCAAGGCCGCGGTTTCAATAATTCGAAGCGCTGTCGTCCCCACAGGTATTACACGCCCCCCGTTTTTCAGCGTCTCGGCGATGGTATCCGCCGCTTGGCTTGAAACCTCGCCCCACTCCGAATGCATTTTATGCTCTGAAATATCTTCGGTTTTAACAGGCAGGAATGTGCCCGCCCCGACATGGAGCGTTACCTCGGTTTTTCCTACCCCCAACTCTTCCAGACTTTGCAACAGGGGAGCATCAAAATGGAGCGATGCGGTCGGCGCGGCAACAGCTCCCAGTTCGGAGGCAAAAACGGTCTGGTAATCTTCAAGATCGCGCGAATCAGCCGCCCGTTTTGATGCGATATAGGGGGGCAATGGCATATGGCCGATATCCCGAAAAGCGTCATCTAGCTTGTCCCCAGATTTCGAGAATTGCAGCTCTACCTGACCTTCAGCCTTACCGAGAACTTCGGCCGCGAGATTGCCAAACATAATCGTATCCCCAACCGCCAGTCTTTTGAGCGGTTTGGCCAACGCGCGCCACGTGTCACTGGTCAAGCGTTCAATCATTGTTGCTTCAATTTGAGAAACACCGCTGCCATGCGTGGTATTCCGGGTTCGGGTGCCCGCCAGCCGTGAGGGAATAACTTTGGTGTTGTTGAACACCAGCAAATCTCCCGGCTGTAGCCAGCTTCCCAAATCGGCCACCGTCGAGTCGTGCAGCTCGCCGTCTTTTGAGACCAACATCCGCGATGCACTGCGCGGCACGGCGGGTCGCAATGCGATCAGGTCTTCAGGGAGGTCAAAGTCAAAGTCACTTAGGCTCAGCATGTCAGTATCCGCAAGTTGTGTTCTGCCCCGCCATACTCCGTTATTATCGCAGAGGATAGAGCATATTGGGCAAATCCCCGCCCAAATCAAAATTCTCGTGCGGTAATGGCACCTTAACCTGTTGCCGTGCCGGGCAAATACCCCTATTCATACCGCACAGTTTTACCCGCAACCAGATTGGGCCTCGGCTATATGCGCGACTCAGAAGCTACTCCGGAAATCGTGACCGAACCCGAAACGGGTTTGGCCCATTTTCTGCCGACCCAGACGATAAGCTTCACGGATAGCCACGGAATACACAGTTTTACCCTGTCTCCCGCAAAAAGGCTCGCGCTCGTATTATCAGGAATTCTGATCGCGGTATGGGGCGTGATTGCGACAGTGACCGTGCTGTTAAACAGCTCCGCCGATAACCAGATGCGCTTGCGGTCCGCAGCTCTCACGCTCGCCTACGAATCCCGGCTGGAAGAACTTCGGTTCGAACGGGACATGCTTTCCGCCCAATTGGGGAAAACGACGGAACGGGCGTTGAGCGCACAAAACCAATTGATGGCCCAGCAGCAAAGCATCCTTCAAATCGGGGCCGAGCGGCAAGAGATGGACACCCAGATCGGGGCCATTGAGCGCCAGCTCGAAGCCGCCCTCATTGATCGTGACGATGCCGCACGCAGCGCAGCCCGGCTCGGTGTGGAAATTTCGTCGCTGCAATCGCTAATGACCGAACGTTTAGGTGGCCAGAAAGACGAAGTGGCGGTGGTGACATCAATGACAACCGCACTGGCTGACGCCGTGCAGGACCGCGATATGGAGCAAGCCAAAGTCGCGGAACTCCGCACCGAGCTCGACAACCTCGAACTCCAGCGCAACCTGAATGCCCAGCGGCAAGACAGAATGCTGACACAGCTCGAAGATGCGCTCAGCATTTCACTGGTGCCATTGTCTACCATGTTTGACGCTGCCGGACTCGATGTCGATAGCCTCCTTGCGAATGTCCGGCAAAACTATTCCGGCACAGGTGGCCTGAGCGACGAGAGTGCGGAAGCGCTTCCCGAATTCGACCGCCGTATGCAAGATATTTTTGGCCGCCTTGACGAGGTATCCTCGCTTCAAGCCGCGGCGTCCAGCATCCCGCTTGCTTTCCCGCTTCGCTCCGGCTACCGCCTGAGTAGCTCATTCGGGCCCCGTGGCGGGCGGCTTCACAAAGGAATTGATCTGGCTTCGAGCCTCAATACTCCGATCCTCTCGACCGCTGATGGCGTGGTTCGTTTTTCAGGCACACAAAGCGGTTACGGGAATGTGGTTATCATTGACCACGGTGATGGTTATGAGACATATTACGCCCATCTGAACCGGCGGCGTGTTACCGTTGGTGAAACCATCGCGCGCGGTGACCGTATCGGCGATATGGGAAATACCGGCAGATCGACAGGCGTGCATCTTCACTATGAAATCCGCAAGGATGGCGTTGCAGTTAACCCTATGACTTACATAAAGGCAGGAAGAAATGTTTACTAAGAAAAATGAAACCGATACCAGCGCTTCGGGCGCAACCAAGCCGGCAGCAACATCCGCACCGGCCAAGCCAACAAGCTCGTCAGCCGCTCCGGCGCCTGCGGCTAAACCAAAACCATCCCCCTCTGTTTTGTCGTCTGACCTGACCGTCACCGGCAATCTTGTGACCTCTGGCGATATCCAGATCGAAGGGACCGTAGAGGGCGATATCCGCGCTCACTTGCTGACCGTTGGCGAAAGCGCCACCGTGAAAGGTGAATGTGTCGCAGACGATGTTGTGGTTAACGGCCGCGTCGTTGGCTGCGTGCGCGGCATTAAAGTTCGCCTGACGGCGCAGGCACGGGTTGAAGGGGATATCATCCACAAAACGATCGCAATCGAAAGCGGCGCCCACTTCGAAGGCTCCGTAAAACGCGAAGATGACCCACTTTCCGGCGCAAACAATAAAAAGGGCTAAACCCCTAATTTTTCTGGAAAAGGGCGCCGCTGTTTGCGGTGCCCTTTTTTATTGGGTCAATTCAATCAGCCAGTTTCCGGCACAGCTTACCTTGAAGAATTCGGGAGCCACTTTTTTGTGTTTATTTAATCTGGCATTGGCCAACCAGTGATTGCGTTAACGTGGCAAATTTGGTAGCTTCGCCCACAATATATTGTGGCCAAACAGGGTGAGTGACCATGAGCGACGAGACCGACAAAAAAGACGGCGAAGAACCGGCAAAATACGTCTATGACGGGCCGAGCATTTCGGTCGAGGAGGAAATGAAAACCTCCTATCTCGATTACGCAATGAGCGTGATCGTTTCGCGCGCGATCCCTGATCTGCGCGACGGCCTTAAGCCGGTTCACCGCCGTATCCTTTATGCGATGAATGAAGTCGGCAATACGTTTGACAAGAGCTATCGCAAGTCCGCCCGCCCTGTTTCGGATACGATGGGTAAATACCACCCGCACGGGGATGCCTCGATCTACGATGCCTTGGTGCGGATGACCCAAGATTTCTCGATGTCTTTGCCGTTGCTCGATGGCCAAGGCAATTTTGGCTCGATGGATGGCGATAAGGCCGC
>DFBP01000246.1:25731-27563 GCA_002366685.1 Rhodobacterales bacterium UBA3077
TTCCCCAATATGCTCGTGAACGGCGCGGGCGGGATCGCTGTGGGCATGGCCACCAACATTCCGCCCCATAACCTCGGCGAAGTGATCGACGGCACGTTGGCCCTGATGGAAAACCCGGACATGACGGTGGATGATCTGATCGAAATCATCCCCGCCCCTGATTTCCCGACTGGCGGCATAATCCTTGGCCGGCAAGGTGCGCATAAAGCCTATCGCGAAGGGCGCGGCTCGGTCATTATGCGCTCAAAAACCTCGGTAGAAGAAATTCGTAAAGACCGCTACGCTATTGTGGTGACCGAGATCCCCTATCAGGTCAACAAAGCCACGATGATCGAAAAGATCGCTGAGCTGGCGCGCGATAAACGCATCGAAGGCATCGCCCATGTGCAAGACGAGTCGGATCGTTTTGGCGTGCGGGTAGTGATTGAGCTGAAGCGGGATGCCACCGCTGAGGTGGTTCTGAACCAGCTCTACCGCTTCACCCCTCTGCAAACCTCTTTTGGCTGTAACATGCTCGCGCTGAATGCGGGCCGTCCGGAGACTCTGACGCTCAAGAAGTTTCTGAGTTCTTTCATCGACTTCCGCGAAGAAGTTGTGGCGCGCCGCACGGCGTTTGAGCTTCGCAAAGCCCGTGACCGGAGCCACATCCTTTGTGGTCTTGCTGTGGCTGTTTCCAATGTGGACGAAATTGTTGCAACCATCCGTTCGTCAGCAAACCCTGCGGAAGCGCGCGAAAAGCTGATGACCCGCCGTTGGCCAGCGCAAGATATCGCCAGCTATATCCAGCTCATCGACGACCCGAGCCACAAAATGAACGATGACGGGACCTACTTCCTGTCCGAAACCCAAGCGCGGGCCATTCTGGAACTGCGCCTCCAGCGACTCACGGCAATGGGCGTTCAGGAAGTTACCGACGAGTTGGTCGAACTAGCAGGCAAGATCAAGGATTACCTCGAAATCCTGCGATCACGTAAGCGGATCATGGCAATTATCTCTGACGAGCTTAAAGAAGTGCGCGAACTGTTTGCCGTGCCCCGCCGCTCCGAAATCGTTGAATTCGCCGCCGATATGGACGACGAAGACCTGATCGAGCGTGAAGACATGGTGGTGACGGTCACCAACTCCGGTTACATCAAGCGCACGCCTTTGGAAGAGTTCCGCGAGCAAAAGCGCGGTGGCAAAGGCTTGCAGGGGATGAACACCAAAGACGAGGATTTTGTAACCACGCTGTTTGTGGCCAATACTCACACGCAATTATTGTTCTTCACTTCCGAAGGCATGGTTTACAAGCTCAAAACGTGGCGGTTACCACGCGGCGGGCGGAACGCTCGTGGTAAAGCCCTCGTCAACATTTTGCCAATCCCGCAAGGCGTTGGCGTGGCGGCTATTATGCCTGTGGACCGACCTGAAGAGGAATGGGAAGAGCTGCAAATCGTGTTTGCGACAAATACCGGTGGCGTTCGCCGCAACGCTTTGTCGGACTTCACCAATGTTCGAGCCAACGGCAAAATCGCGATGAAGCTGGATGAAGACATGCGCTTGATCAAAGTGCAAATGTGTAACGAAAGCGATGATTTTATGCTCACGACATCGCTGGGGAAAGCCATTCGCTTCCCGGTTACCGATGTGCGTGTCTTCAAAGGGCGTGACAGCACGGGCGTGCGCGGCATCAAGCTGGCCGAGGGCGACGAGGTTGTCTCTATGTCCATTGTTCGCCATGTGGATGCCACAGCCGATGAGCGCAACGCCTATTTCAAAATGCGTCGCGCGGTTACCGGTGAAGACGGGGCTGAAGTGGAGGCTGATGACAGCACCATCTCACCCGAGCGCTA
>DFBP01000246.1:27596-27898 GCA_002366685.1 Rhodobacterales bacterium UBA3077
CACGAATACCGCGTTTCAGCTAGAGGCGGGCAAGGTGTGGCCGCCGCCAATCTTGGACGGCGCGGAGATACGATCGTTGCCAGTTTCCCTGTAGAGGAAGACGACCAGATCATGCTCGCCACAAATTCCGGCCAAAGCATCCGCTGCCCGGTGGCTGGAATCTCTCGGCAAAGCCGGAGCTCCTCGGGTGTAACTGTGTTTAAGACAGCCAAAAGCGAGGAAGTGGTTTCGGTGGCGTGGATTGCGGATCAGGGCGAGGAAGAAGGAAATAAGGATGAGTGAGTTCTTACCCACGCTTATTC
>DFBP01000246.1:27954-31480 GCA_002366685.1 Rhodobacterales bacterium UBA3077
CAAAAACAAAATGAACTTATGCAGCAAAACTTAGATATCGCGATAAAAAAACTCGAACTGATGCGGCGACAGACAGAGGCATTGGAAGCAATCGCAAAAGCTAAGTAGGCTTCCCGAGCTTTTCCATAAGCGCATTGTTAACCCGGGGCGTTACAAACTTGGAAACATTCCCATCAAGCCGCGCAATCTCTTTAACCAGCCGTGAAGCCACTGCCTGATGCTGCGCCTCAGCCATTAGAAACATGGTTTCGATCTGGTCATTCATAGCGCGATTCATGCCAACCATCTGATATTCATATTCAAAATCGGCTACCGCTCGCAAACCGCGGATAATAACCTTCGCGCCCACTTCGTCAGCACAGTGGATCAACAGGTTTTCGAACGGATGGGCAACAATTTCAGTCCCGCAGACTTTTGAAATCTCGGCGCATTCAGCCTCAATCATTTCGACCCGTTCTTCAAGGCAAAACAGCGGTCCTTTGTCGCGATTGATAGCAACGCCGATCACCAGTTTATCGACCAAAGAGCAAGCCCGCCGAATGATATCCAGGTGCCCTACTGTCACCGGATCAAAAGTTCCCGGATAAAGACCTACGCGCATATTACCCTCCCAGATTTGCTGCACCTGCGAACAGTTGCGCTGAAATGTAGCGTGGGTCAATCAAAAAAGTGCTACACTTAGACTTTTCCGTGGATCATGTCCGTCAGGGCTGCGTTTTCTTGTTCAATGAGCTGGATGCGCGCCTTGACGACATCCCCAATCGATACAACGCCGACGACCTTACCATCATCAACAACCGGCATATGCCGAAACCGGCCGTTGCTCATTTTACTCATCAATGAAACGACACTGTCCTGCGAGGTACAGGTGATCACTTCGGCTGTCATCAACTCGCGGGTGCAGTTGCTCATGCAACCGACACCGCTTTTGCCGATTTCCCGAACGATGTCACGCTCTGAAAGAATGCCATCCACCTGCTCGCCATTTTCGGAAACGATCAACGCCCCGATCCGGTGTTGGGAAAGAAGCTCTGCCGCTTGGGTGATTGTATCTCCGGGTTTCACCGACAACACGCCGACTACCGGCTTGGCTTGTAAAAGCTGGCTTACATTCATCTGGTTTCTCCGCTTTTGTTTTTCATTTAGTGTGCCGCCGGTTGCCGTGCCTGTCAAGTTTTAGAGATTCAGGCCCGTAGCATTTTTTGTGGACTTAACAAAACTGACCATCTGGTCATATTTCCCCCTTCCCCTTTGGCATTACTCGGATGTAAGCTACGCGCAACTTTAATTGGAGGGAATCTGATGCAAGAAATCAAACACTATATGAATGGCGAACATGTGGCGGGCACGTCAGGCCGCTACGGCGATGTGTTCAATCCGGCCACCGGTGATGTGATCGGCAAAGTGCCTATGGCGACAGCCGAAGAAATGGACAAAGCTGTGCAAATTGCGCAAGCGGCTCAGCCAGCTTGGGGTGCGATGAACCCACAACGCCGTGCACGGGTCATGATGAAGATGGTAGATTTGCTGCACCGCGATATGGACAAGCTCGCCGAAGCCCTCTCCAGAGAGCATGGTAAAACCTTGCCAGATGCAGCCGGAGACGTTGTCCGCGGCCTTGAGGTCGTTGAATATTGCATCGGCGCCCCGCAATTGCTCAAAGGTGAATATACCGACGGGGCAGGCCCCGGCATCGACATGTATTCCATGAAGCAACCCCTTGGCGTGACGGCGGGTGTTACACCGTTCAACTTCCCCGCCATGATCCCGCTCTGGATGTGCGCTCCGGCCCTCGCAGCGGGGAACGCCTTCATTCTCAAGCCGTCTGAACGCAACCCGACAGTGCCGGTGATGCTGGCCCAACTGTTTGAAGAGGCCGGATTGCCAAAAGGCGTAATGCAGGTTGTGCATGGCGATAAGGGCGCGGTTGACGCGATTATCGAACATCCAACCATCCAGTCGATCGGCTTTGTGGGTTCCACCCCGATCGCCGAATATATCTATGGCAATGGCTGTGCCGCTGGCAAACGCGTGCAAGCTTTTGGCGGAGCCAAAAACCATGCCATCATTATGCCAGATGCCGATATGGACCAAGTGGTTGATGCCCTAATCGGCGCTGGCTACGGCGCTGCTGGCGAACGCTGCATGGCGATCTCGGTGGCTGTTCCCGTAGGCGAAGATACCGCTGATCGTTTGATTGCCAAACTAGCCCCACGAGTCGAAAGCCTGAAAATCGGGCCATATACTTCTGAAAACGACGTAGACTTCGGGCCGGTTATCACCCCGGAAGCCAAGCAAAAAATCCTTGGCTTGGTAGATTCTGGCGTCGAACAAGGTGCAAGCCTTGTGGTGGATGGCCGCAATTTCAGCCTGCAAGGCTATGAAAACGGTAACTTCGTGGGGGCCTGTCTGTTTGACAACGTAACCACAGATATGGAAATCTACAAAACCGAAATCTTCGGGCCGGTTCTTTCCACTGTCCGCGCCAAAACCTATGAAGAGGCCGTGGGCATGACCATGGACCACGAATACGGCAACGGCACCGCGATCTTCACCCGTGATGGTGATACCGCGCGTGATTTTGCCAGCCGGATCAACGTCGGCATGGTGGGCGTTAACGTGCCAATCCCTGTGCCACTCGCCTATCACACCTTCGGCGGCTGGAAAAAGTCGGCGTTTGGTGACCTTAACCAGCACGGGCCGGATGCGTTCAAGTTCTACACGCGCACCAAAACCGTAACCTCACGCTGGCCATCAGGCACCAAAGAAGGGGCCGATTTCTCGATCCCGACAATGGACTAGGAAATTGCAACGTCTTTAACGCCCCGCTCTGTGCGGGGCGTTTTTGATTCAGATTATACTTTCCAAACCGGATATCATTTCATATATTAAACTGAACGATCATTCAGTTAGAGGCCCGAATGTCTGCGAAAGCCCTCATATTAATCGCGTCTATTGTCGCCTATATTGCGATCAATAACCATTTCCTTCGCACCGACGATGAGTTCCGCGAGCAAACCGAGAACAGGGCGCTGTTTGGTGATCCGCTCGGTATTCAGCGGTTCAAACAACAGCCCAAAAAGATGATCATTTTGACAGCCGTTCTGCTTGGACCGATTTTGTCCTATTACCTATTCTTCTCTCAAACCGCAGGTTGACCGATGGATTTTGCGCTTTCCGACGAACAACAAATGATCTTTGACATGGCCTATGATTTTGGCCAAGCCGAGATCGCCCCCAATGCCGTGGCGTGGGAAGAAGCCGGCACCATTCCCAAAGACCTGTGGCCGCGCATAGCCGAGCTTGGTTTGGGAGGGATTTACGTTTCGGAGGCGCATGGCGGCTCCGGTCTATCCCGCCTTGATGCAACGCTGGTGTTTGAGGCCCTTGCCATGGCCTGCCCCGCTGTTGGATCGTTTCTTTCCATCCACAATATGTGTGGCGGGATGATTGACAAATTCGGCTCCGAGGAAAGCAAAGCCAAATGGCTCCCGAAACTCTGCGCCATGGAAACCGTATTTTCTTA
>DFBP01000246.1:31518-31988 GCA_002366685.1 Rhodobacterales bacterium UBA3077
AACGAGGGCTACAGCCTGACCGGCTCCAAGGCCTTTATCTCGGGTGGCGGCTACTCGGACGCCTACCTCGTGATGGCCCGCACCGGCGAGGACGGCCCAAAAGGGATATCTTCAATGGTCGTTGAGGCGGGAAGCGATGGCCTTTCCTTTGGCGCGCTCGAGAAAAAGATGGGCTGGAAGGCGCAGCCCACAGCCCAAGTGCAGTTTGACGACTGCCACATCCCCGCCGATAACCTGATCGGCGAAGAAGGCAAAGGCTTTAACTACGCCATGGCGGGCTTGGATGGCGGACGGCTAAATATTTCAGCCAGCGCCCTTGGCGGCGCGCAAAATGCGCTCAACATCGCGCTGAATTATATGGGCGAGCGGCAGGCCTTTGGCAAAACGCTTGACCAGTTCCAAGCCCTGCAATTCCGCGTGGCGGATATGGAGATCGAACTGCAAGCCGCCCGCACCTTCCTGCGCCAAGC
>DFBP01000149.1:0-744 GCA_002366685.1 Rhodobacterales bacterium UBA3077
GCCAGACAAATTTCGAGAGACTGCACCGCATCCGCCATATGCCGCGAAAGGTCGATATTTTCGGTGATCGCCTCGGCCACATAGCGGGCCTCGGCATCACACAGTGCTTGATGGCCCGGCTCATCCGGGAGATCAATGAGCCGGTCGCCATCAAGCTCGTGAACTTTTAAAGTGCCAACCTTGGTGTGGCTGTCTAGGTCGGACGAGCCGCCCTTTTCAGCCGCCACAATCGAAACCGCGCCTTTGGGCGAGATCACATCTTTCACAAAATACGCTGTTTCCGAGATCATCGGCCCCCAGCCGGCTTCATACCAGCCAACCGAGCCATCATCGAATTTCACCTGAAACTGGCCGTAATTATACATATCGGGGGCGATCTCATCACTCAGCCGAACGCCCATACCATGAACCGAAACCGCCTTGGCATCGGTGATCTGGCACATGACATCCACATAATGCACCCCGCAATCAACGATGGGCGAGGTGCTTTGCATCAGGTTTTTGTGCACATCCCACTCAGCGCCGGAAGATTGCTGGTTGAGGTTCATGCGAAACACATACGGCCCGCCCAAACTGCGGGATTCGGCAATGAGCTGCTGCCAGCTCGGATGGTGGCGCAAGATATAACCAACGACTAGCTTGCGACCAAGCTCCGTGGCTTTGTCCACTACCGCTTGCGCATCCACAGCGTTGCCCGCCAATGGCTTTTCAACAAACACATCAGCACCCGCCTCCATTGCGGCG
>DFBP01000149.1:814-2962 GCA_002366685.1 Rhodobacterales bacterium UBA3077
GAGCGGTTCATCAAGCCAACAATCTTGAAGGCAGGGTTCTTGTGGTATGCCAGCGCATGGCTCTGCCCCATATTCCCCAGCCCGGCTACCAGCACGCGGATCATTTCACCGCCCCCGAAGTTATGCCCCGAATGAGCTGTTTCGAGAAAATCACGTAGAGGATCATCACCGGAAGGATTGCCATGCTAAGGCCGGAGAGCACCGCGTTCCAATCCGTCACAAACTGGCCGATGAACACCTGCGAGCCGAGTGTGAGGGTTTTGGTTTCCTCACCCGGGGCCAGAATAAGCGGGAACCACAGGTCGTTCCAGATCGGGATCATGTTNNGAAGAAGAAGATGCGGTATTCGGAAAGCCCGTCGATCCGGCCCGCATCCTTGAGGTCCGCCGAGACCTGCCGCATAAATTCCGACAGGATGAAGATCGCCAGCGGCAGGCCCGAGGCGGTATAGACCAGAATAAGTGCCGTGAGGGTGTTCACCAACCCGCTGGCCACCATGATTTGCAGGATGGAAACGGTGCCAAGACGGATCGGGATCATGATCCCGATGGCCAGATACAAGCCCATGAGCGTATTGCCCCTGAAGCGGTATTCCGAAAGCGCAAAGGCCGCCATCGCGCCAAAAAGCAGGATGAAAAACAGCGAAACCACGGTGACGATCATCGAGTTCTGGAAATAAAGGAAATAATCGCCCTGCTTGAACACGGTTTCATAACCGGCGAGGCTAAAGCTATCGGCATCGGGCAGGGCCAACGGCTCCCTAAATATTGCCTTACGGGTTTTGAAACTGTTGAGGATGATGACCAGCACCGGAAACAATGCGATCACGGTATAGATGATCAGAATCGCGTGCACCGCGATCAGATTAAACGGGTTGTGTTTGACCTTGTTCATAACCCGCTCCTAGAACTGGTAGCGCCGCATGCGCGACTGGATAAGGAAGAGGTAAAACGAAACACCGGCAAGAATAATGCCAAACATGATGACCGAAAGCGTGGCCCCCATGTTGATATCCCCGATCTGGGTCTGGAAGCCAAAGAAGGTGCGGTAAAGCAGCGAGCCAAGCACATCGGTCGAGAAATTCGGCCCCGCGAGCCCGCCTTGGGTGGTATAGATCAGGTCAAACGAATTGAAGTTGCCGACGAAGGTCAGGATCGAGATAATCCCGATGCTCGGCCAGATCAGCGGGAGTTTGATCTTCCAGAAGGCATTGAAACCGGTAATGCCGTCACACTCGGCGGCCTCCAGCACTTCTTCGGGGATGGAGAGCAAGGAGGCATAAATCAGCATCATCGGAATACCGACAAATTGCCAGACCGAGATCAGCGCTAGCGTGGTGAGCGCGGTGCTTTCAAGCCCGAGATAGGGCGCAAACAAGGATTTGAGGCCAACGGCATCCAGGAGGTCAGGCGCAATGCCCCAAATGGGGGATAGGATCAGCTTCCAGGCGAAGCCGACAATCACAAAGGAAAGAATGGTCGGGATGAAAAATGTGGTGCGGAAAAAGGCGCTAAAGCGCACGACCTGAGAAGAAAGAATGGCCGCAAGCATAACCCCGATCGGGTTTTGCACCAGCATATGCACCACAAAAAACCAAACATTGTTTTTAAACGCGTTCCAGAAACTGTCTGACCAGCGTTCGTTGCCGAACAGCAGGCGGAAATTATCAAGACCGACAAAAACCTGCTCTTGGTCGACTTTGTCATAAAAGGAAAGGTTGAGCGTGCCAAAGAGCGGAAAAATCATCAGGGCTGAGTAGATCAGCACCGCCGGAGCCAGAAAAATGGCGATATGCCAGCGTATTTTTCTCTTTTCCATGGCGCGCTCCCTTTTATTCAAGGGGCCGGAGAGGGCTCCGGCCCGATGCTTTAATTATTGCTGAGGTGCATACCAGCTGGCAAGCGCATCCTGAAGCTGCTGCGAAGCTTCTTCCGGTGTTTGCACACCCCGGATCGCGTTCACCGAAGTCTGCCAGTATTCTGTAGCGAGGCCCGGCGTGCCGCGGGTCAGAATCTGGTGGAACGGCCGGATGGACGAGCTACAGCTCTTGCGCCAATCCACAATTTCCTGCGCCAGCGGGTCTTCCATCGCGATGTCATGGTTTGACAGCGAGAAGAAGCCCGGAAGAGAGTTGGCATAGAGGTTGGC
>DFBP01000158.1:0-5941 GCA_002366685.1 Rhodobacterales bacterium UBA3077
GTCTTCCAGCAGCTCTTCATTCGGAATCTCCAACCGGACCGGCAGAGAAATCACTTCGGGCCGAAAGCTGGCGGGCAAGCGCGCTGCATCTTTTTCCGTTGTCACAAGCTGTGCGTTTTTTTGCCGGGATTCCTTGAGCAGCCGCTGAAGAATTGTGTCAGAAAAAGTGGCGTGATCCGTAAATGCGTGGGCCTCGATTATTTCCGCCCCTTCTGCCCGTAACGTGCTGAAAAACTTACCCGGGCGACCGATCCCGGCAAAGGCGATAACCCTTTGGCCTTGCCAATCCATCCCCATTTGCAACGGTTTGAGCATAGCTTCCAGCCTCGGTAATCCGACAATTTGTGGCCAGTTGGCGGTTAGTTTTTCTTGCGCCTGCGGGCTGCCAATCGAGAGCAGCACATCCCCGCGCGCAAGGCCGGAACCGAGGGCCTCACGCAGCGGGCCTGCGGGCATCACGTGCCCGTTGCCAAAGCCAACTTCGGCATCCACCACAATGATCGAAAGGTCTTTTTTGAGCGCCGGGTTCTGAAAGCCGTCGTCAAGCAAGATGACCTCCGCCCCGGCCTCAACCGCCGCCTTCGCCCCCGCCGCGCGGTCTTTGGCCACCCATATCGGGCAAAAAGCGGAGATCAGCAGAGGCTCGTCTCCGGTTTGCGCAACCGTATGGGTGCGCTCGTCCACCCGAAGTGGTCCGGTTTCAGAGCCGCCATAGCCACGTGAAACCACATGTACATCCAAGCCCCGTGCCGCCAGAAAACCAGCCAAGGCTATAACGCTGGGGGTTTTGCCCGTGCCGCCAGCATTAATATTTCCGACGCAAATCACTGGCACGGGCAAAGTTTCCCACCGCCCCTTGCGCAACCTGCGAGCGGCGACCGCGGCCCAGATTTTTGAAAGTGGAAAGAGGGCCATTGCCAGCGGGTGCCATTTGCCGCCACGGTTCCAGAATTTTGGTGGCCTCATGACAGGGCTCCCGCTTCAAGCGTTGCATTAATTTCACGCACCAAAACCGCGATAGCTTCTACACCCTCGCTGCCAATATCCCAGGCTTTCAGCGCTAGTCTGGCGGACTGGTCGGGGGCAAGTGTAGCCACGAGCCTAGCCGGCAAAACGGCGTTGGTTTCGGCTTCAGCCAAAGCACCAGCTTGTGCCAACCGTGCATAGCGTTGCTCAAACGGGTGCCGGTTCGGGCCGCACAGAACGGCGGAACCAACCGCCAATGGGGCAAAAGGGTCTGCCGCTTCCGGGCCATATAGCGTACCACCCATATAGGTTACGGCAGCCAGTCGTAGCCACGTACTAAGGTTTTCGGTATCTGGTGCCAGCAGAACTTCTGCTTGCTTGTCGGGCGCACTGTTTTCACATAACTCCCCCAACCGCCAACCGTCATCTGCTATTTGCCTGCCGATCACATCAGCCGTTGCCCGCGGGACAACAACCAGCAAAAGGTTCGGTATCGCCTTCACAGCATGCCTGTGTGCCGCCAGAAGCGCGTCAATTTCGCCGCGCGAAACCAAGGCTGCACACCAAATCGGGCGCGGCCCCAAAGCTCCGGATATTCTTCTATGTACAGCTTCATTTTCCGGCACGGCCGTCGCAACTTCTGATAGGGGTTTGCAATGGACCACGCGGCTTTCATCCAATTCATGCTTGAGCAGGCGCGCTTTTTCCTGCGGGTCCTCCAGCATTATTTTCTGGAAACTATGAAAAAATTCGGTGAACTGACGGCCTTTGAACCCTGCGGGCAGGCTTTGCCCGAGCAGGTTAGCAAATAAGACCGGGATGCCAGCCCGCTTTGCTCTGCGTGTATAAGGGAGCCCGTTGACAGAGGTCCCCCAGAGGAGAAGATCGGGTTTCCAGTGGGTTAAGAATTCGTCAATCATGGCTCTTCGCGGGCCGGGCAACCTCTGGGCCAGTTCCTCTTTCGGAGCCGGACTATCAAGAGTTATCAGAACATTGATCTCGTCCAAAGCGTCACGCAGTGCAACCAGCGCGCTTGCAGGCAAACCCGCCGGAAGATGCATCCAAACCAGCCGACCTTCGGGGCGCGGTGGTGGCGCGGGGCGCGCACCACGCACCCCGCGCAGCAGCGCTGAAATTCCGGAAGGCGCGGAATCCGAGACCATTTACAACCCTTTATTTATCCCAGTTCTTCTGTACTGCTTGCCTCGGCCTCTTCATCGCGCAACCGGTGCAGGTGAGCGATAAAATAGCGCATATGGGCGTTATCAACAGTGCTGTGCGCAGCAGATTTCCAGGCATCATAAGCCTCTGCATAGCTCGGGAAAATACCGACAATGTCAATATCCTCGGTATTTCGAAACGCGTTGTGTTGCGGGTCGGATAATTCACCGCCGAAAACTAGATGCAGACGTTGAGTCATGGCTTTGGTCCTTCATTTGGAATGATAAGACCGGCGATAGGCTGTTTTGTCGCAGGCTGCAAGGCCGAGATAATGTTTTTTGCCAGCACGGAGGGCGCTGCAACCATGCCAGCAAGCTTGGGCAAACGATTATTATATCGGGTCGGCAAGCCACCTGTGGTACTCACGGCGCCACCGGCCTCACGGACTATCAAGTCTCCTGCGGCCACATCCCACTCCCATGCCGGGCGCAGGGTGAGCATAGCGTCAAACCGGCCCTCGGCCACGAGGCACATCCGGTAAGCCAAAGACGGGCGGAAATGATGCTGCATACCATGCGGTGCCAGCCAGTGCTCGGGGCTCATATCCGGGCGGCGGGAGAGCACCTTTGCCCCTGCCATCTCGGTTTTATGGCTGACGCCAATCGCGGACCCATTGCGGCGCGCACCCCCGCCCAGGGTTGCACTGTAACTTTGCGCCTTCATCGGCACATGCACCACACCGGCCACTATCTTGCCATGCTCGGCAATTGCCAATGCATGGGAAAAGCTCGGCTCTCCATTGATAAAAGCCCGCGTACCGTCGATGGGATCAATGATAAATACGCGCTTAGCAGACTGGCGTGCCGCGTCGTCTTCGCTTTCTTCGGAAAGCCAGCCGTAATCGGGGCGCGCAGCCAACAATTCGGCCTTTAGCATCCGGTCAATCTCGAGATCGGCCTCGGTGACCGGCCCCTGCCCGTCACCTTTATCCCATATTTCAGGGTCCGCTTTAAAAAAGCGCTTGGCGATTTTGCCTGCGGCTTCGGCCGCGTCCAGTAAAAGGGCCAGATCAGCTTCCGGCAATGGTTAATCCTTCGACCAATAGACTCGGGATCACGCGGGAAAGATGGGTTTGGCCGTCATTCGCCGCCACAACAGAACCAAGCATTTCCCGCAGGTTCCCCGCCACCGTGCATTCATTGACCGGCCCGATCATCTCACCGTTTTCGACCCAGAAACCGGACGCCCCGCGCGAATACTCACCGGTGTTCGGATTCACGCTCGACCCGATCATGGAGGTCACAATCAGACCGGTCCCCATCTGCGAAATCAGGTCTTCTCGCGTATATGCGCCCGCTGTCAGCGTCAGGTTTCCAACGCTTGGCGAAGGGGCGCTACCCGCACCGCGCGCCGCACTCCCCGTGCTTTCCAGGCCCAGTTGGCGGGCTGACGCGAGATCGAGCGTCCAGCCTTGCAACACCCCGTTCTCAACAATCGCGCGGCGCGTGGCGGGCAATCCTTCGGCGTCAAACGGTTTGGAGCCGCTGACCCTCGGGCGCGTCGGGTCCTCCACCAGATCCATTCCTTCGGGCAACACACGTTCGCCCAGCGCTTCTTTGAGCCAACTGACCCCCCGCGCCACCGCGCGGCCCGACACCGCTGCCACCAGATGACCTATCAATGATGATGAAATCCGCTCGTCAAACAGCACCGGAAAGCTACCGGTTGGCGGTTGCTTGGCCCCGGCTAGCGCCGCAGCCCGCTCGCCGGCAATGCGGCCCACCTCATCCGCGCTCATCATATCTGCCGCGAACACGCGGCTATCGCCCTTATAATCCCGCTCCATCTCTAGCCCTTCGCCACTAATGGCCGTGCAATAGAGCCCGGTAGATGTGCGCGAGTAGCCACCGGAAAATCCGTTGCTCGCAGCCAAATGAATGCCGGATTTTGAATAGCTAGCGCCGGAAGAGTCAACTTTGTGAACGCCAGAAACCGCCAAGGCAGCCGATTCAGCCTCAAGCGACATTTCTTTGAGGGCATCTGGGCTAAGGGGCTCGGCACTATCGGCTAGTTCCAGAGCTTCAACATCCCAGTTTTGGGCCAATTGCGAGGGGTCGGCCAAGCCAATATACGGATCCTCCGGGGCGGCTTTGGCCATGGCGACCGCGCGTTCCGCCATTGTTTCGATGGTGGCATCGCTCGCGTCAGAGATCGATACAATCGCGGAGCGCTGCCCGATCAGCACGCGCAAGCCAAGGTCTATTCCCTCGGCTCTCTCGGCATGCTCAAGCGCACCGTTGGTCACTTCGATAGACAGGCTGTCCCCCTGAACAACCAGCGCATCAGCTGCACCCGCACCCGCTTTTTTCGCCGCATCCAGCATTTTTTCGGCAAGTATTCCAAGATCGGGCATTGGGTATCCTTTATTTGTGGTTTGAACAGACTTAGTCAGTCCAGCTTCATTTTGAAACCGCCTTTGGTTGAAAAACCCCTATTTTGTGACGGCATATTTTGGGCTGCGGCCTAAATCTCGCTTGCTCCGGCAAGAAACTTGGCTACCCCAGTGCTTTGTGGAGCTCGGGCATACCGGAGCCCGATATGCGGCGCGCGCCCGGCAATGCCCAAATTGCTTTTCCCCTTGCACCCGCTCCACCCTTCCCGCACCTTGAGCCCAAAAGGAGCCCCCAATATGAAACCACTTTCAGGTAAAACCGCCCTTGTCACCGGTGCCAGCCGCGGTATCGGCGAGGCAACGGCTTATGAACTGGCTGAACAAGGTGCCAATGTGTTCCTCACCGCGCGCTCCCGCGAGGCGATTGAGGCGATCAGCACCAAAATCAACGAACAAGGTGGCAAAGCGGCCTTCTTGGCATCAGATGTGTCTCGGTATTTCGGGGTTGAGACCGTTGTAAACCGCTGCGTCGAGACCTTTGGCGCGCTGGATATATTTGTGCAAAACGCCGGTGTAATCGACCCGATTGCCAAAATCGTGGATAGCGACCCGATCGCGTGGGCTAAAACCACAGAGACCAATCTCAATGCGGTTTATTACGGGCTGCGCGCGGCGCTCCCTATCATGCTCGAACAGAATTCCGGGCTGATTATCAACATATCCTCCGGTGCGGCCCATCACCCGCTGGAGGGGTGGAGTCATTATTGTGCCGCCAAGGCTGGCGCGGCTATGCTGACGGAATGCGCCCATATGGAAACAGAGGGTTCCAATGTTTGCATAACCGGCCTTAGCCCCGGAACTGTTGCGACCGATATGCAAGTGCGGATCAAAGCTTCCGGGATTAACCCTGTCAGCCAGTTGGACCCTTCGGTACATATTCCGGCCAGCTGGCCTGCCCGCGCCATTTCATGGCTGGCAATGGGGGCTGCCGCTGATTATGCCGGAAAAGAAATCGCTTTGCGCGAAGAGGATATTCGCCGCAAAATCGGGCTAATCAGCTAGCAGCATCAAGAGCGCCACAATAACCGCAGCCACGCCCAGAAATACCACCAAAGGGACCATCGCGCCCCCCAAGGCCACTTCCCAGAGTATTACCCAAGCGGGCACAAGGTAGGTATAAGCCATAACTTTGGCGCTTTTCAGGTGCATTGCCGCGTATTGCACCAGAAAAAACGTGGCAGCGCTGGCAAAAACCGTGACGTAGGCAATGGTGACCCACACGATTTTCGGAAGGGACGTGAAGTCGGTATTGGCAATGCTGCCTGCGCCGTAGAGGCTGAGCAGCACAAACCCTGCCAGCATCATTCCGAGCGTAAAAACCAGCGGCGGTTCGCCCCGGTTGAGCTTTCGGATCAGCGGCGT
>DFBP01000158.1:6005-6951 GCA_002366685.1 Rhodobacterales bacterium UBA3077
GCCCCGCCGGCAGCGAGCGCCAAGGCAACGGCCATTCGTGGTGTTGTGACCTGCCGTAACAACAGCCAGCCAAAAAACGCAGACATAACCGGCGTAAGCGTAAACACCGCTGCCGCAGAAACCGGAGGTGCGGTTTTGAGACCTTCAAACATGGTCACAAAATAGACGGAAAATAACCCGCCGAGCACAAAATAGCGCCACGGCGCGCGGAAATCAGCGCGCCGAACCCCCGGTCCAAGCGCGACTAGCGCGCCGATAATCACGCTGGCAAGCAAAAACCGTAACGCATTTAGGGCAGCCGGATCGATCGCATTTGCAGCGCGCGCGCCAAGCGCAAACGATCCCGCAACCAATGCNNGAGAAAAGCAACATAGCAAGGTGCCCGCGCACCACAGGGTTTTGAAAATCCAAATCTAGAACCGATCCAGCAAGCGGTTGAGGTAATCCAGCTCTTCGGTGGAGCGCTCGGCCTCACCGGAGCGGCGGCGAATTTCGTCAAGCAGTTCACGTGCGCGATCTGATGCGTTCTGTTCCGGCACGGCCGTATCCCCATCCGCGCGGCCACGGTCGCCGAGCGAACGGCCAAGCGGGTCAAGCGGGTTTTGTTCTTCGACGACTTCGCCTCCTTCACCCGACTGCCCCGCCCGCTCCTGATTTTGCATATCCCGCAAGCTCTGGCGCATGTTTTCCATGGCTTGCGCCTGTTCGTCAAACGCGCCGGAGAAATCGCCTTCCCGCAGGCGGTCCCGCGCTTCGGCCATGTTCCGCTCAGCCTCTTCCAGTGCTTCGCCGCCATTGCCTTGCTCTTGCAATTGCTCGATATAATCTCGCAATTGTTCCTGCCGTTCGGCCAAAGACTGGCCTTCTTCCTGCCCCTGCTCACCCTGCCCGAATTGCTCTTGCAACTGCTGGAAGGCTTCGTCGGAGAGCTGTTGCTGCTCCTCCA
>DFBP01000158.1:7009-19430 GCA_002366685.1 Rhodobacterales bacterium UBA3077
GCCTCTTCCCGCTGGCCATTCTCGGACAGCTCCTGAAGCCGGTCCAGCATTTCCTGTAGCTGGTCTCCGGTAATGCTTTCGCCCTGTTGCTGGTTTTCGGCTTGCTGCTGATTAGGGTCCATATTGCGGGCCATCTGGTCGAGATAGTCTTCGGTGGCCTCGCGAAGCTCGTCCATCAACTCGGCGATTTCCTGATCGGTTGCGCCATTTTCCAAGGCTTGTGACAACCGTTCTTGCGCGCGGCGCAGGCGTGCTTCGGCCCCGCTCAGGTCTCCGTTTTCGATCTGCACAGCGATCTGCCACAGCAGTTCTTCCAATTCGGAGCGCTCATCATCGCTCAAGCCGTCCTCGGCCTGATACCCCATCCGGCGGATCGCACTGCGCAGCAGCAAATAAGTGGAAGCCGACGAAAACAGCCCCTCTTGCGGCGCGTAGCTTACAGCGCGCAAAACCTGTGAAACGCGCGTGTCATTTTCCGGAGACCACATCAGATCCCGCCTCTGTTCCACGATCGCCCCGGCAAGCGGGTCAAAAAAGGACAAGGCCGGAAGCGCCTCCGAATCCAGCGTCAAACTGGCGGTCTGGCCAGCGCCATCCGTCACTTCAAGTGTGATGCTCACCGGCAAGTGAGCCCAAATATGCTTGGAGTAATCCGCCAGAAGGGTTTCTTTTATATCCGTCAGATTCTGGCTAAAAGGCAGCGGCAACTCACCCTCCATACCCGTAGGTAGGGCGATGGGTTCGGGGGCTAACCCATATAAACGGTTCACCAAACCAAGTTCGGGCTGGATCACATATCGTGTGGCAACAATCCCGTAATCGTCCTGCGCAGCGTATTCGATCGAAAGTTCGCCATCGCGGGATTTATCAATTCCATCCGGTGCGCTGAGCGTCGGGGCGATATCCGCCAATACCATCACTTGCCACTTGCCTAGAGAGGTCTTGCCGTCAAAAACCTCAACTTCACCGCTTTGGCTGACCTCAAAGCGGGCATCGCGTGGCGGGTCGTCCGGATTGGGTGCCGTCAATGCTGCCGCAGTGCCACTCACCGCCTCGGTCAGCGAAAACTCGCCATTCCCGTATGTGCGAAGCGTAATTTCACTGCCAACCGGCAGTTCAACCGGTTCACCACCCGCAAGTTCGGTTAAATAAAGCGCAGGTTTGCCTGTATAGGCCGGGGGGGTTGCCCAAGCCTCAATGGCCACACTCGCCTGTGCCGGAGGTGGGGTGCCGCTCAACGTGTTTTGCAGGTTCTCAACCCCGATTTTGGGCGCAAATAGCAACGCGGCTATCGTGGCAACTATCGCCATCAGCCGTAGCCCGTATCGGTCTTCTTTTGGCAGGTCGGGTGCGGGAACCGGGGCGCGGGCTTCCTGAGCCTCCCTTTGCATTTGTTCAATATGCGCCTGCCATAGCGCCTTGGCCAGCGGGTCATTGGTGTTGATCGCCGGCGTGTCCTGCAAGCTGGCGATTGGATGGTGTTCCAGGCTTTCGTCTAGTTTTTCAAGGGCTTGTGATTGCGTGGGGAGCTTGAACTTGCGCCCCCCCCGCACCAAAAGGCCAAGCGCTACGAGCAGCAGCCCGCCCAACAAGCCTTGTGCCACAAGAACCGGCAGCGCTGAAAAACCGCCAAAAGCCAGAATGGCATAGCTGAACCCGAACAGTGTTAACAGCGGCCAGAAGGCCCGCAAAAACTGTTCCAAAATCAAGCTGAGTTTGGTCAGCGTAATCCGGCTGCGCAATCCGCGCAGCAGTTTGGCGCGCCGGTTGGCTTCTGTGTATTTGCCTTTAGGCTCCATCTTTGGCTCTTATGATTCCATCCATGAAGGGAGTGTATCGCGGGAAATCATTTCTTCATAGGTGGGGCGCGCCCGAACCACGGCAAATTGATCACCCTTGACCAGCACTTCAGGGATAAGCGGGCGGGCGTTGTACTCTGAAGCCATAACCGCGCCGTAGGCACCTGCGGAGCGGAATGCGACCAGATCCCCCGCTTTGAGCGGCGGCATGGCGCGTTGCTTGGCAAAAGTATCTCCGCTTTCACAAACGGGGCCCACAATGTCGAGCGGCGTTGGCTCAACGCCTGCCTCTGGCTCTGAGACCGGCACGATATCATGGTGTGCCTCATACATGGCGGGCCGAACGAGGTCGTTCATCGCGGCGTCAATAATCAAAAAATCACGCCCCTCACCGTGTTTGAGGTAAACCACTTCCGAGACCAGCAGCCCCGCATTCCCGGCAATCAGCCGCCCCGGTTCGATCTCGATCTCGCAGCCCAAATGGCCCACGGTTTCTTTGATCACCTGCCCGTATTCTACAGGTAGCGGCGGCGCCTCGTTCGAGCGTTCATAGGGAATGCCAAGCCCGCCACCAAGGTCAAGCCGGTGGATATTGTGGCCATCGGCCCGCAACTGTTCAGTGAGTTCGGCAACTTTGGTAAAGGCCTGCCGGTAGGGCTCGAGATCGGTGAGTTGGCTGCCGATATGCACGTCAATTCCAACCACCTCAATGCCGGGCAAGCTCGCCGCCTCCTTGTAAGCCTCCCGTGCTTTCGCCATTGGAATGCCGAATTTATTCTCTGATTTGCCGGTGGCGATCTTGGCGTGGGTTTTCGCGTCCACATCCGGATTTACCCTCAGAGTGATGGCAGCAACCTTACCCATAGCGCTCGCAACTCGGCTCAGTTGGCGCAGCTCCGGTTCGCTTTCCACGTTAAACTGGCGGATTCCGCCGTTCAGCACCTGCCACATTTCAGCTTCGGTTTTGCCAACACCTGAAAATACAATATGCTCGCCCGGCACACCTGCGGCCCGCGCCTTGGCGTATTCCCCCCCCGAAACAACATCCATGCCCGCGCCCATCGCGGCCAGTGTGCGCAGCACCGCGAGGTTGCCATTGGCCTTCATCGCATAAAAGATCTTATGATCGAGGCCCTCAAGGGCTTCGTCAAACACGGCAAAATGCCGCTCCAGCGTTGCGGTTGAATACACGTAAAACGGCGTTCCAACAGAGGCAGCGATTTCGGTCAGGGAAACGTCTTCGGCGTGCAACACGCCGTTTTTATAGATAAAATGATCCATCAGTCTCGTGTTCTTGTGCGGAGGAAAAGATAAAGCGGCAAGCCGCAGGAAAGGCCGATAGCCAGGGTAACTGGCAGAGCTATGAGCGGGAAATAATACCGGCGCGCCATACATTCGGAAATAGCAAATACGGCCAGCACGATGGTCGATATGATCAGATCCCACATCAATCCGGTGCTGGCGCTATTGGCGCTCCATGCTGCCACGAGCCCAAACAACGCCCCGCCGTTCTGCATCCAGCCCAACACAAAAACCATCGGAACAATCGCCCCGATGACGCTCATCGCCAGATAAAACATGCGTAGCCTAGACATTTACCACCCCTTTCTTTCCGGCTAGCGCACAAAAGGGGAAGGATCAAGCTATTCGACGTGAATATGGTAGATGGAGTAGATCCAGTTATCGTCATTCATCTCGGCCAGATCGGCGCGGTCGGCGCGCGGGAAGACAAGATGGGTCGGGCCATAATCACCCAGCGCAAAAGGCACGCCGTCACGTTTAAGCGCGACAACCGCACCATTCGCCACAGCTTCGGCATAGTCGAGATCAACGGCATAACCGTCAAGCGCACGGATCGTGACCGTGGTGCCCGTAGCGCCGGCTGTCTCCAAAAGGCCAGCGAGCAGTGGGCCTTCAAAGGCATGAACCTTACCGCCCATCGGGAAATCCGCATTGACCGTAACCATCCCGATTCCTTGCAGGGAGGAATGGTCAAACTGCGCCGCGTTTTCAAAGCTGATCTCGTTATAGACAAAAAACTTGTCATCCTCGTTGACCGCCCCGCGTGACGGGTTGGAAACATTCCCGCTGACGGTCAGGATAACCGGCCCTCTTAGTGGCGTCTCAGCCATGGCCGGAATATAAAACAAGGAAGTTGCCATTGCGGTGGCGAGCATTTTGCGGCGGGAAAATAGCATTGATATACCTTTGTCGATCCTCCCGTCCGGGAGTGTCTAGGGTGAAGCGACTTGTGCTGAAGGGACCAGCGGGTCACCCTTCACACCACACCCTAAAATAGTTAACGGAACTATAAAAATCGCTATAATTGTGACAAATTGTTTTAAATTTTTCATATCAGAGCGGCCTTCCAGCGGGCAATTTGGGCCGAAACTTGGCTCGGCGCCGTGCCTCCATAGCTTATGCGGGAAGCCACCGAGTTATCAACCCCGAGCACTTCGTAAACCGCATCCGTGATCTGCGCCTCTATAGATTGCATATCTTCAAGGCTGAGCTCGTGCAGATCACAACCCCGGTCTTCCGCCATTTTTACAAGCGCACCCGTCACGTGATGCGCATCGCGAAACGGCATATTCAGCGCCCGCACCAGCCAGTCGGCAAGGTCGGTAGCCGTTGAAAACCCACTCTCGGCAGCGGTGCGCAGCGGCTCGGGGTTGGGCCGCATATCGGCCACCATTCCGCTCAATGCGGCAAGCGAAAGCATCAGGCTATCAGCGGCATCAAACACTTGCTCTTTGTCTTCCTGCATATCTTTTGAATAGGCCAGTGGCAGGCCTTTCATGATGGTTAGGAGCGCGATCAGCGAGCCGTTGATCCGGCCAACTTTGGCGCGCAAAAGCTCAGCTGCATCCGGGTTTTTCTTTTGCGGCATGATGCTGGAGCCGGTGGAGAAACGGTCAGAGATCGTCACAAAACGGAATTGCGCGGACGACCAGATCACCAGCTCTTCCGCCATCCTCGAAATATGCGTCGCGCAAATTGAAGCGCTACTCAGGAATTCGAGCGCAAAATCCCGGTCGGAGACGGCATCAAGCGAGTTGGCGCTTGGCGCGTCAAAGCCAAGGGCCTCGGCGGTCATGTGCCGATCAATCGGAAAGGAGGTACCAGCCAGTGCCGCCGCCCCCAGCGGAGATTCGTTCATGCGTTTGCGCGCATCCACAAACCGCGACCGATCCCGTGCCAGCATTTCAACATAGGCCATCATGTGGTGGCCCCACGTGACAGGTTGCGCAACTTGAAGGTGGGTAAAACCGGGCATCACCATATCAATGCCTGCTTCGGCCTGCCCTACAAAAACCTTCATTAATTCGGTGAGCCCTTCAATTGCGGCATCCATTTGCCCGCGCACCCAGAGCTTGAAATCGGTTGCCACCTGATCGTTGCGCGAGCGCGCTGTGTGCAGACGCCCCGCAGCAGGGCCAATCAATTTGGTCAGCCGCGATTCCACATTCATGTGGATGTCTTCCAAAGCCGTTGAAAATTCGAATTTACCCGACTCAATTTCTGACAATACCGTGAGCAGCCCTTCCCCAATGGCCGCGCCGTCATTATCACTTATAATACCACAGGCAACCAGCATCGCCGCGTGGGCGCGCGAGCCTTCAATATCCTGCGCTGCCATTTTCTGGTCATAGCCGATAGAGGCGTTGATCGCTTCCATGATGGCATCCGGCCCAGCAGAAAACCGCCCGCCCCACATTGCATTTGCTGATTTTTTGTCCGACATACGCTTAAACCTTTTTGGAGAGGCCCGATGAAAACGCCCCTGATCACCGCCCTGCTATACGCCGCTTTCGCGCTCGGTGCAAACCCCGCTTATGCACAGGAAATAGGCGCTGAAACGCGCACCAGCCTGATGGAGATGCGCACAGGCGAGATGCGCAAGCTCAAAATTCATAGCGCAGCCGAAGCGGCGGTTTTGGCCACGTTTACCGACCCCGAGGGGGCTATACACAGCCTTGCCGACAGCAATGGCAAAATCAGGGTGTTAAATTTCTGGGCGACGTGGTGCTTTCCCTGCCGAGAGGAAATGCCAACACTGGACGCTTTGCAAAAAGGCCTTGGCGGCGAGCATTTCGAAGTTCTCACTGTTGCCACAGGGTTTAACCAGCTTGCGGGCATTGAACGATTTCTTGACCAAGCAGAAGTGACCGCCCTACCGATACTTCTCGACCCTGATTCGAGCCTCGGCAACGCATTCGGGGCCATCGGCCTGCCTCTAACCGTGGTGCTCAACCGTGACGGGCAGGAAATTGCCCGCCTGACCGGCGGAGCTGATTGGCATGACCAAAGCGCACAAAATATCTTTAACGCCCTGTTGTCACTGGAATAAATTGCCTAAAATGCAAATAAAACTTGTAGAACATTTTAAGAACAGTTTAGGAAAATTTACGTTTCGTTAACATTTTTGGGACAAGTTAAGTCGTCCAATACGTGGAGGATTCGATGGCACAAAGATGGGAAGCATTTGAGAATAAGTCCGCCCGGCGCGATCTCAAACTCGAAGCGACTCGTACCATGGTGAACACCGCGATTGAAGAAGGGCGTGTTGGCCTTGCCTTTCAGCCGGTTTTTCGCTCCGGCTCTCGCCCTTTAATCGCGTTTCACGAAGGGCTTATCCGCATCCGGGACCGCAACGGGCGCAACGTGCCAGCCGGTGAGTTTATACCAGCGGTCGAAGATACATCCCTCGTGCAAGCCATTGACCGCATTGCCCTGCAAAAAACCATGGATATGCTGCGCGCCGACCCGCGGCAGCGGCTTTCTGTCAACATTTCGATGAACACGATCGGTGACGAAGGCTGGATGGGGATTTTGCACAGATCATGCCACGATACCCCTCATATTGCTGACCGGCTAATCGTGGAGATGACCGAATCCACGCCGATCGCAGACCCTGATTTTGTCGCCTATTTTATGGAGAAAGGGCATAAGCTGGGCTGTAGTTTCGCGATAGATGATTTTGGCGCGGGATTCACCGGATTTAGCCACTTTCGCAAATATAAATTTGACATGGTCAAGATTGACGGCCAGTTTATCCGTGACCTGCCGAACAACCGTGACAATCAGGTGCTGGTTGAGGCACTGGTCAAAATCGCACGGCAGTTTGACATGTTCACAGTAGCCGAATTTGTCGAAACGGCCGAAGAATCAGCGCTGGCTCAAAAACTCGGAGTCGATGCGCTTCAAGGCTACTATCACGGAAGGTCTTCCGAAATGCCGATCTGTCTAAATACCGGCTCAAAGCTAGGGAAGTTGGCCTAATCCTTTTCCGCAAGCTTTGAAATCTGGTCCTGCATCTCGGCCAGTTGTTGCTTGAGCGCGCTCAATTCTTCATTTTTGGTGGTGGATTCTGGTTCGGAAGTCGGTTGTGGTGCGTTCGCGACAAAGGGCGAAAACATTTTTACGGCATTCTCCATCCATTCCATATTCCCGCGGGCCATGCTTTCCATATTGGCAATCATCGGGTTTCCGCCCATCATCGAAGAAATTTGCTCGCGCATATTTTCCTGATTTTTGGCGAAGCTTTCCATTGAGGCCTCAAGGTAGCCGGGGACAAAGCCTTCAAGCGAATCGCCATATAACCCGATGAGCTGGCGCAGAAAGTTGACTGGCAACAGGTTCTGCCCTTTTGATTCTTCTTCAAAAATGATCTGCGCCAAAACCGAGCGCGTGATATCTTCACCGGATTTGGCGTCTTTCACGACAAAATCCTGCCCTTGCCTGACCATTCCGGCCAAATCATCCAATGTTACGTAACTGGATTTTTCAGTGTTATATAACCGCCGATTTGCGTATTTCTTGATCACAATCGGATCTGTTTCAGAATCTGCCATGTTAAACTCCCACAATCGCTAATTAGACTACCGCGCTTTTTCGCAACTGCAATGCAAAACTCGCATCTGCGTCAAGCGCTCCAAATTTTCGCCTTCCCACGCTCAAAAGCGCGTCTCGCGACCAACAGAAATCAAGTTGTTGTATTATTATTTCGCCAGTGACTGATTTTTAGACTTATTATTTCCCCCCAAATATGTTGCAATGCACAAGTATCGAATCAATCTGGTTGGAGACCTCATGACCAATATCGTAATTGCATCCGCCGCCCGCACGGCTGTTGGCAGCTTTCTTGGCGCATTTGCCAACACACCTGCGCATGTTTTGGGCGAAACCGTAATCCGCGCCCTTATCGAACGGGCAGGCATAGACCCGGCAGACGTGTCTGAAACCATTCTTGGTCAGGTCCTGACAGCGGGTCAGGGGCAAAACCCGGCTCGTCAAGCGCATATCAATGCCGGTTTGCCAAAAGAATCTTCCGCTTGGGGGATCAATCAGGTTTGCGGTTCGGGGCTGCGGGCCGTGATGCTCGGCGCACAGCAAATTATGCTCGGTGATGCCGACATCGTGGTCGCCGGAGGTCAGGAAAGCATGAGCCTGTCTCCGCATGTTGCCAACCTGCGCAACGGCCAAAAAATGAGTGACATGCAGTTCATCGATTCCATGATCCGCGACGGGTTGTGGGATGCCTTTAACGGCTACCATATGGGTATCACCGCCGAAAATGTGGCGGCGCAATGGGAAATTGACCGGCAGATGCAGGACGAGTTTGCCACAGCTTCGCAAAACAAAGCCGAGGCTGCTCAGCTCGCGGGGCGCTTTAAAGACGAAATTGTGCCGGTGGTTTTGACCTCACGTAGAGGCGAGACAATCGTCGACTCCGACGAATATGTCCGCCATGGCGCAACGCTGGAAGGCATGCAAAAACTGCGCCCGGCCTTCACCAAAGACGGCACGGTAACCGCAGCAAACGCATCCGGTCTGAATGACGGCGCAGCAGGCGCCCTTTTGATGAGTGCCGAAAACGCTGAAAAGCGTGGTATTCAACCCTTGGCGCGAATCGCCTCCTACGCAACTGTCGGCCTTGACCCTTCAATCATGGGGGTCGGGCCAATTCACGCTTCCAGAAAAGCGCTGGATAAAGCCGGCTGGAAAGCGGCTGACCTTGATTTAGTTGAAGCCAATGAAGCATTTGCAGCGCAGGCATGTGCTGTGAACAAGGACATGGGCTGGGATCCGGCGGTCGTAAACGTAAACGGTGGAGCGATTGCCATCGGCCATCCGATCGGGGCATCGGGTGCGCGCATCCTCAACACTTTGATTTTTGAAATGCAACGCCGTGATGCCAAAAAAGGCTTGGCAACTCTTTGCATTGGCGGCGGCATGGGTGTCGCGCTTTGCGTGGAACGGGACTAAGGAGAACCCAAAATGACAAGAGTAGCACTTGTAACCGGAGGCACGCGCGGTATTGGCGCAGCCATTGCCATCGCCCTCAAAGAGAGCGGCGCGGATGTCGCTGTGAGCTATGCCGGGAATGACGACGCCGCAAAAGCCTTTACGGATGAAACAGGAATTAGGGCCTACAAGTGGTCGGTCGCGGATTATGACGAATGCGTGGCAGGCATCGCACAGGTTGAAGCAGACCTCGGGCCGGTGGATATTTTGGTCAACAATGCCGGTATCACCCGTGACGGGATGTTCCACAAGCTAACCCGCGAGGCTTGGCAAGAAGTGATTGATACCAACCTGACCGGTGTTTTCAACATGACCCACCCGATCTGGCCCGGCATGCGCAGCCGCAAATTTGGACGCGTGATTAACATTTCTTCGATCAACGGGCAAAAAGGACAGATGGGGCAAGTGAACTATTCTGCGGCAAAGGCCGGTGATCTTGGATTTACCAAAGCGCTCGCGCAAGAGGGTGCATTTGCGGGAATCACGGTCAATGCGATTTGCCCCGGCTATATTGGCACCGAAATGGTGCGCGCTGTGCCGGAAAAGGTCTTAAACGAGAAAATCATCCCGCAAATTCCGGTTGGGCGCCTTGGCGAGCCGGAAGAAATTGCGCGGTGTGTGATTTTTCTGGCATCTGACGATGCAGGTTTCATCACTGGCTCCACTCTCACCGCCAATGGCGGGCAATTTGTGGTGTGACAATCTGAGCGCCTCGCGGTATGAAAGACATCATTTTCGCGAGGTACTACATTGAAAATCGGCGTCCTTGAAACCGGCCACCTTTCTGACAAGCTCAAAGCCAAATATGGCCGCTATCCGGCGTTCTTTGAACGCTTGGTTGGGCCGCATCTACCTGAAGCGTCTTTTTTTACGGTTTCTGTGGTTGATGGTGAAACGGCAAAGAGCCCTGACCAGGCCGATGGCTGGATCATCACCGGATCGCGAAGCGGTGCCTATGAAGACGAGCCATGGATTCCGCCGCTTGAAGAATTTCTTCGCGCCTGTCTCGCAAAAGGCGTTCCCGTTGTAGGGATTTGCTTTGGCCACCAGATATTGGCGCAAGCCATGGGTGGCAAGGTAGAGAAATCGAGTAAGGGTTGGGGGGTTGGCATTCATGAGTATGCGCTGCTCGATCAGCCGGAATGGCTAAAAGGAATTAACAAAAGCTTTTCAATCCCGGCGATCCATCAGGATCAGGTCATCAAAGCCCCTGAAGGCGCAAAGGTATTTTCAAGTTCTGAATTCTGCCCGATTGCAGGGCTTCTATACGGGGATCCCGCCTCTCCAACAGCTATGACAATCCAGCCGCACCCTGAAATGACTGCCGAATTTGTGGCAGATATTTCGGAAGAACGCCTTCAGCACATTATTCCGGCGGAAACGATGCAGCGTGCGCTCAAAACGTTAAGTAAACCTGCGGATCAGGTTGCCTGGGGTCAGGCTATCGCAGCCTTTTTCCGGCAAAAGCGGCCTTAGCCGCCCGAGGCTCGGTTATAGCTGGGCTGTAACCTTGGCGATTTCTTCTTTGAGGCGGAGTTTTTCTTTTTTCATCGCCCCGATCTCGATGTTGTCTGCCGATGGGTGGCGCTGGGTTTGCTCGATCTGGTTTTCCAGTTTCTCGTGTTTTTTTTGTAATTCGTTCAGATGAGAATTCAGGTTCATCACTGGCCTCCAATTGGTTGCTTGTCATTGATACGTAATAGTTGACCACAGAATTTCAATTCTGTCATCAATTCTTCACGCCATCTTTACAAAATTATCGATCGCTCATTACCAAAGCGTTACCTTTTCGCAGGATGTTACTCGCCGCGCTTGAATAATCGTCGCCATCTTTTGCGTGGACCTTTCCTTCGTGCAAGATAAGCGGTGCCAACAAACGAAGTTGGCCTGCGGCCCCTTTTCGCGCTTGAACTATCACCCTTGCTGAATCGCGGCCCATGCGGGCGGCAAGTGGCAAAATGCGAATATCTCCGGCATTTTCCAGCGCGGCCAAAATTTCCGGTAGACGGGGGGTGCGATGAATAATTGTGATCCACCCCAATGGCTTAAGCCTTTTTAGCCCCACAGAAATCCAGTCTCCAATTTGGGAATCACCCTCCAAAAAGGCTGTGGATTTTCCGGCATCGGAGGGCGAAGTATGTCGCTCACTCTCGTAATATGGTGGGTTCATCATCACATGGTCAAAACTTTTGGCGCGCAAATCCGCTGGCATTTGCGCCAGATCCCCGACAATGATTTCGGCCGAAAGCCCATTTCGCACCATATTTTCTCTTGCCAGATCGGCATATTCTGGTTGCAATTCCAACCCGACTGCATCGACCTTGGCGCGATGCAAAAGGCAGCCCAGAGCCACGCCCGCGCCGCAGCCCAATTCCAGCACCGATTGTCCGGATTTTGCAGCGACAGCAGCGGCTAGAAACACCGGGTCAGTAGCCGCCCTATACCCATTTTTGGGCTGTAAAAACTCCAGCTTTCCATCCAGAAAGCGGTCATTCGTTAGCTCCGGTTTCACGTCTCCAACCCGCTGTCTATTTCGTTATCCCGCAACACGGCTTCTGCGATAAATGCATCTTCATCAGCCACCATGAGCCGACGAGGAAACAGCCCCGTAGATCCCTCCAGCACGGCCATATGGTCCCCGAGTGTATAATAGCGAATTCCCTCGCCCTTCAGCAGAGCGGTGGCAAAGGTTATATCCAATGGGTCGGTTGTGCGTAATATCTCTTTCATTTTGTTACGTTATCGGGCAAAAAGAGCGCCGTCGAGGGGTGGTTGCCACCTCACCGGATTTTGAGAGTTATTATGGGCCCATTTGAACAATTACAGGCGCTTCTAACGGATGACATGGAAGCCGTGAACGAGTTGATCCGCACCCGGATGGCCTCTGAACACGCACCGCGGATTCCGGAGGTTACCGCACATCTGGTTGAGGCAGGTGGCAAACGATTGCGCCCGCTGCTCACGCTGGCAACGGCAAATCTCTGCGGCTATTCAGGCCGCCACCATGTGTTGCTTGCCGCCACTGTTGAGTTTATCCACACCGCGACATTGCTACATGATGATGTTGTTGACGAAAGCGCACAGCGGCGGGGCCGGCCCACAGCCAACTTGCTTTGGGACAATAAATCAAGTGTTCTGGTTGGGGATTACCTGTTTTCGCGCTCCTTCCAGCTGATGGTCGAAACCGGCAATATGAAGGCGCTTGGCATTCTCGCAAACGCCTCGGCGGTTATCGCCGAGGGTGAGGTCCTGCAACTCAGTGCCGCGCAAGATCTGGCAACAACCGAAGAGATTTATCTGCAAGTGGTGCGCGG